>JAYUFG010000221.1:0-5588 GCA_043738845.1 Planctomycetaceae bacterium | reverse complement strand
TTTCCGACGCCGATTTGCCCCTCTTGCCACTCGAAAACCTTCATTTTGACCTGGAAAAAGGCTTAAAAACGTACCAAACGCATCTCGACCGACGACCCGAAGTTTACGGCCGGCGAAAATATGGACTGTCGACCGCGCTGCCTGGCGTGTTGCGGAAATTTGGTTTCATCGGTGCCTTCCATTTCGCCCTCGACGACGGAAAATTCCCCGAAAGTGATCGCTCGAAAACCCATTGGGAAGGGACCGACAGCGAGTCGATTGACGCGATTGCCCGCGTTCCGTTTGATGCCAACAACGTCGCAACCTTTCTCAGTTTGAGCGACAAGATGGGCCGCACGATGGACGCCGATCATGTCGCCACGCTCGTCTTTGCCCATTGGCCCGGCCAAGCCAGCGAGTATTACGGCGACTTGCGGCGGATGGCCAAATACGCCCCCGCCATTGGCCGGTTCATCAACGTCAACGAGTATTTTCACACGACCGATACCGCTGGCGTAATGAACCGTTTCGAGCCAGACGAATATCGCGTTCCCTATCTTGCTCAGGCCATTGTCCGTCGCAAAGCCGACCCACTCTCAACGTTTGTGCGGGCGTATCAAGAACAATCGCTCGCAGAATCGACCGCTGCGGTCCGCACGCTGTCGCAACTATTAAAGGGCCTGACTGCTCCGGCTTCCGATTCAAATTCCGCTGCCGAAAGCGATTTGAAATCCCAACTCACAAAATTCGCCGACGCCTTACCCCGTGAAAAAACGGCCGCTCGCCCCGGCATCCTGCTCGTGAACCCACTCCTTTCCACCCGACGAATTGGAATCGACGTTTCCGAACTGGCTCACTTGCCCGCCGTCGATGGTCCAGTAAAAGGGGCGGGAATCTCCACCGATAGCAAACAGAAACATGCCCTGGTCGAACTTCCGCCGCTCGGTTTTGCCTGGATCGAAAGTGGCCCAGCCGATGTGCCAGCACCTCGCAAGCCGCCGCCGCTCATCGCGATCGACAACACACTCGCGAACGATTTCATGCAGGTCAAACTGCACGCCACGACGGGTGGAATTCAGTCGGTTCACGACCTCATTCATCGCGGCAATCGCATGTCGCAACAGTTGGCCATGCGAATGCCCGGCACTCGCCGCAACGTCGATCCCGACGACGATGCAACCTATTCAATCATGGCCATCGACGATATTGCGACGACGTGCGCGTCAAGCGTGCTGGGCGAAATCGTCACCAAGGGCCGCCTCGTCCATCCCGAGGGCCGTATCGTCGCCAAGTATCAACAGCGTTATCGCCTGTGGCAGGACAGCCGTGTGTTGTGGATTGACGTCGATCTGGATGTCTCTGAAGAACTGCGAGCCGATCCTTGGAACTCCTATCTCGCGGCCCGTTTTGCGTGGCCGACCGAAGATGCCGAGTTGCACCGCTCCGTGCAGCACGGGCGATTTCAAACCACCGCCAAGCGAATTGAATCGCCCCTGTATGTCGATGTGCAAACCGCAACAACGCGGACCTCGCTCTTGATGGGCGGACTCCCTTATCACCGCCGCATCGGCTTGCGAATGCTCGATACAATGTTGTTGGCGAAGGGAGAAACGCGAACCAGCTTCCGCTTGGGCATTGGCATCGACTTGCCGAACACGCTGCCCGCCGCACTGGAATCGCTGCTCCCAGAAACACAACTTAGCCAATCGGCCGCGCCCCCCGCACCGGTCCGCTCGGGCTGGTTGTTTCGTCCCGACGTGAGAAACGTCATCGCGACACAGTGGGAAGCTCGTTATGACGGCGACCGAGTGATCGGCTTTCGCGTGCGGCTGTTAGAAACCGAAGGGATCGCGGGCCGCGTCAACTTGCGTTGCTTCCGTCCGCTCGACTCGGCCCGCTCCGTCGATTTCCTCGGTCAGCCGCAGTCCGACCTGATCCTCGACGGCGACCGCTTACAACTTGATCTTGCCGCGCATCAATGGATCGAGATTGAAGCGACCTGGAAAATTTAGTCCCGCTCGGATTGCCAAATTGCAAGGACGGAAAAATCTCGCACGCCTGGTGCCATGAGAAACGGAGTGCGTAGTAACCCGAAGTGGCGTTGGATACGCATTGCTGGAGAGGAACGACGATCTCGTTCAAATCACGCAGAGACGACGAGGATTATTGTTGCCGATGCACATTTTTTCGTTCCGCAATTATTTTCGTGACCTGTTGCAAGAGAAATGTGTGCCGCTGGATTTCGGCCTGCGACCGGGCAAGTTCATGGCGCGTATGTTTCAAATCCTCCACATCCTCATCCGTGCAGGGTTGACGGGTGGAGAGTTTGATATTGAGTTCCAATTTTGTACGAGTCGCCTCCTCCAGATGTTTTTCAATCGCGGATTTTGAATCAACATAGACTTGCACGTCCGTTTTCATCCGGAGTCGGGAATACGCCTCTTTCAGCTCAGCCGGTTTTAGGATCGTCGCGTCGGGCGGCAGTTCAAAGGGCAATTCCTTGAACTCCCCCGACGTTTCATCTCCGTTGCCGAAGTCGAGGATCGGCTTCAAAATGACACTCAATTTTCCCACCGTGCGATCGTACTTCGCACGATCAACAAAACCAATCGCACCCGAAAGCAAGCCCGTGTCTCGCCGGAAGGCATAGTTCCAGCGAGAGGAGCCATCGATCGTTTGAATGCACACGGGAAATTTTTCCGGATCAAGTTTGGGCGGTTCAGCGACCATGAATTTGGAATCTGGATGGCCCATTAAAAGGATTCCATCATCCAGAGAACCGTTGGGATGCAGAATCTTCGCCGTTTTGGAAAACAGACGATCCATGCCTCCGTTCAAAAATGGCAGGACCATGGAGAGGCATTGAGAACGGGCCTGACAGGCCCATGGACAATCTGTGGCAAGTGCTTGCATTGCTTCGTCGATCTCCTGAAGACCGATGGAGCGATGATTTTCAATTTCGAGATAGAATGGTTTTTCCCCTTCGGTACTCCACGCCAATATCCACAGTTTTTTGTCGGCGATGAGCAGGCCGGGAACGCCCTCGCTCCCAATGGCCAATTGTTTGGTCGCACGATCAAAACGAAATTCACACGAACCTAATCCAAGAGTTCCGTCCCACGTCATCGACGTCGTACCATCTTCATTCGTAACGTCCAAAACTTCGTTCAGCACGACCATGCAAGAGATCGACAGTTTGTCGATTTTTGCGTAGGCGAGTTCCGCCTGGCGTTTTATTTCCTCGACGGTCGGCTCCGCCCACCCAAGCTGGGCGACGAAGCTAAGCAGCAAACTTGTGAAAACAAACACCGTATTACGGAACATCGCAACCTCCTTGTTCGAGTTGCGGGCATTTTTGTCCGTTTCGCCGTTTGTCACAAGAGCGGTTTCGCCGAAGGTTTACTCGTAAAAGTCATTGTCATCCGGCCTTTTTCAGCCAATTACCCCGCTTAAAACCCTTGTTTCCAACCGGCCGCTGGGATATATTGAGCGGTTCGCAAATGAACGGCACTGCGCCGACATATACCATACGGTTTGAAGGAGTTTGAGCGACTATGACGATGGATAAAAGCCTCCGCATCAAAAAGGGAAGCTCCGGTAGCCGGAGCGTTCTCAAGCGGACCGAACGGATTGCCAAATTGAAAGAGTCGGAACGCTGGAAGGACGGCGACGCCCCGATCGGCCTCCCCAAAGTTCGCGTTTACAAATTGGCCATGAAGAAGAAAAAGAAGAAGGAACCAGGCGAAGAGGGTGCCGCCGCTGCTCCCGCCGCGGGCGACAAGAAAGCCGCCGCCAAGAAGAAGTAGTTCCGTCGATTTCCTGGAAAAGGAATCCTTTTTGAAACGAATGGGATGGTTGGCATTGCTGGTCGTACTCGCCGCTGTGGGCGGCTACGCCCTCTGGTTGGAATCGTTTCAAGAAACCCTCTATCACCCGAAGTCGATTACCATCACTTCGTTAACGGAGGACGGAGTGATGCTGTCGGTTTGTTTTGACTTGGTCGAACGGGGAAAGAAGTTTGATTGCCCCGACGTAAAAATTGACCGGTCCAAAGATCGGGTTGATTTACTGTTCGTCCGCAAACCCGTGTTCGACGTGAAAACGTCAATGTCGTCCCTTGTCGTGTCGAACCCGGAACGATTGCCTGTGTACGTATCAAATGGTCGCGATGCAATTCGAATATGGCCCAAGGAAGATCGATCACGCGACTGAGGGCGAATAGTGGTCTTTCAAACTCGAGTTGGGGCTGGCACAACAATCATTGTCACAACGATTGAAAATATCGGAAACCGTTCCAACCAAATTCGCAGACCGTTCCAGCTTAAACACTTTCCCCGTTTCTTCGCGCCCTTCGTTCCTTGGCGGTAAAACATTTTCACCGTCAAGGAACGAAGAGCGCGAAGGGTCAGCCGTTGAAAATTGTCGTGTTGAAGGTTCCGAAGACGACTCCGTTTATTTTCACCCGTCGCTGCGACGGTTATTTATGATTCAGTCCTAAGTAATCGAAGTTTTGGATATTTCCATGCTCGTCCACCTCGAATATGGTCGAACCGGTTTGAATGTCGAACTGCCCGACGACCGGGTCGTGCGGACGCTCACCTACAAGGATGCCCCGCCGGTGCCCGACTCAGCCGCCGCGGTCCGTCATGCGCTCGACCATCCGACCGGGACACCGTCCCTCGCCGAATTGGCGAAGGGTCGCAAGAACGCCTGCGTTGTCATCTGCGACATCACGCGACCGGTCCCCAATCAATTGCTGCTGACTCCGATCTTGGCCACGCTCGAAGCGGCCGGAATCGCCCGCGATAAAATCACGATCCTCATCGCGACCGGTCTCCATCGGCCCAACGTCGGTGACGAACTGATTGAAATCGTCGGTGCGGAAATTGCCGCGAATTATCGAATCGAGAATCATCATGGAACGGTTCTCAGCGAGCATATGTATTGCGGAGAGAGTCCGCGCGGCGTCCCAATCTGGATCGACTCGCACTACGTCAACGCCGATCTCAAAATCACGACCGGCTTGATCGAGCCACACTTAATGGCTGGTTTTTCCGGCGGTCGAAAACTGATCTGTCCCGGCATTGCCGCCCTCGAAACGGTCAAGGTGTGGCACGGACCCGCCTTTCTCGAACATCCCAAAGCCGATTGCGGAATTCTCGAAGGGAACCCGGTTCATGAGGAAAACACCTGGATCGGTCGCCACGTCGGTTGCGATTTTATTGTCAACGTCGTGATCGACGCCAAGCGACAACTGCTCAAAGTCGTGGCAGGCGACATGGTCGCAGCCTTTCATGAAGGAGTTGATTTCGTTCGCGAGGTGGTTCGCGACACGGTGCGCGAGCCGGTCGAGATCGTCGTCACGAGTTCCGCTGGCTATCCTTTGGACACGACGTTCTATCAATGTGTCAAAGGGATGACCGGTGCCTTGCCGATTGTGAAAGAGGGGGGCACGATCATTCTCGCCGCGAGTCTCAGTGAAGGGATCGGCAGTCCCGAGTTTCAATCGCTGTTCAAGGACAATCCAAGTCTCGAAGTTTTCATCGAGCGCATTTTGGGCGAAAATTATTTCGTGATGGACCAGTGGCAGTTGGAAGAACTGGCCAAGG
>JAYUFG010000220.1:0-5589 GCA_043738845.1 Planctomycetaceae bacterium | reverse complement strand
GGGCTTCATACGTAACGCCAAATTCGTCGAGGGCTTCGGCAACAGCCTTGATCTTTGGCCAATCGCTATCGCTGCCCATCAAAATTCCGACCTGGGGGTTTTTGCTCATGTTGTTTGATAAAGATGTAGGTGCGACAGGGACGTGAGACAGATGTCGATTCAGAAACAGACCGATTAAATTCGGCGGAACTTCCGCCCACCGCCAAGATACCACGCGAGGCCCGTTTGGGGAAATAGTCTATAAAGATGTTCCTGCCGTGGTTTTGAATTTGCGTAAAAATTAAGCCGATTGAAGTAAAATTGCCGTACCCGACCCGGACGGTTATGAAGAATTCAAATAGCTAAACTGTTTTGAGTTTGTAATGTCAAACGAGGATCAGGAAAACCAGGATGTACCGAATCCCCAAATAAGACGCAAAAAGGAACGTCGAAATCGTGCCAAACCAATGCGTCCAGGTGAGTTTACTCCGTTCGCGAAAATCGAGAGCGATTCCGACGCAAATAAAAACGAATGGTAAAATTGTCGCGAAGAGGTTCATCCACCTAAGAGTAGGAAAAACAATGCTCTCAATCCAAAAAAAAGCGTAACTCGCGAAGATCAATGTATGCAAAACGGTACCTCCGAGAAGGGCGAAAAAAATCACTCGCCACCGAGGAAATTCTCGTGATCGTACTCCCGCGATGAGGTACATAGCACCAAACAACACGCGGAAAAGCAGATTGAAAATAAACGATGCGCGGCCAGATTCGAGAAGCGAAATATGGACCTTTGAGATCAAGAACATGACCACGTAAACAAAGTATTCGATTCCTCGGCTCAGCAATAACCACTCGCCGGGCTGGGTCAAGAAAGGGATTCGGCGGAATTTTCGCGAGACAAATAGTAGCCAACCGGCCAATCCGACGGAACCGTACAAACCTCTCACCAAAATGACGCCACCCTTTTCTGGGGTCATTTCATCGCCAGCCTGATTTTGAAGAAGTTTGTCAATGCTCAAGCAAATCGCCACCAATGTCATCCACACGAGGAAATGCAAAATACTCAGCCGGGGTGTTTCGCGCGGTGGGGACCGCTTTGGCGGATTGGGCGGCGAAATAGGTGGCAACACGACCGGCGGAAGGGTGCCGTCGTCAGGCTGCGTCGGGTCAGAAAGGATGGCGTTGATTGGTTTTATCGGGTCCATGCGGTAATTCCCAGAGAGAATGGGTTTCAATGGTCTTCAATAAAACCGGGAATAAATCGGCCATAAGTTCATCACCCGGTCAAGTCCTTCCATCCCATAAAATACGGCAACGACCGTCGCCCCGACCCAATGGGTCCAAGAATACTCTTCGCGACGAGGATAGTCGCGCGTGACGGCATACAACACCGCCGCAACTGGCGCGAAATCGGCGTACAAGATCACAAAATTCGGCAGGCGCGAATATAATGAGATCACTCCGCAGAACAAACGACAGGAGCGTCACAGCGCGATAAGCATTCTAAATCGTAAGGATTGTAAACGCCAGTCGCCATTGGGGCCGCGATCGCGAACGGCGCATCGCAAAAAAGAACAGACACGCAAACGTAGCTCGCACGGCAATCGGGACGAATTCAACAGCAATGTCAGAACCCGATAGGTTGAGGAGGCCCAGGATTGGGAAGCCTTCAACCAGGTAGCGAATGCCGAGCGACATCCACAACCATTCGCCGGGTTGCGTTAAAAATGGAATTTTGCACGCCCTTCGATAGACGTACATCACCAAGCCGCAAAAGCCGAGCGAACCGGTCAGCACCATCAACAGGCCGCTGCCATACTCTTAAAGACCAATACCTCGGCCAAAGTGTGTGGGAGAGTAATGGGCGTTCCATCCAATTGCTGCCAACGTCATCCAGGCCAGCACGTGATAAATTCGGAGCGGAGGGGCCACCGCGAGTGGCGCGTCTGGCAATGGAGGGTCACGTTTGGTCGACTCGTCGAGCGGGAGTGGCGGCGGCAGCACCGACGGTGCGTCGCCGTCGTCAGGTTGCGTCGCGTCGGAATGGTTTGGCAAGTCCATGCTGCAATTCTCTCTGTCATTGCGGCCCGTCGCAAGTCGGACGTGATCGATTCACCGAAAAATCCGGGAGCGGTCCTGTTGCAAACATGCGTCGAATGCGACAAAATACGAGCGTCGGTTAAATGATCGACGCCCAGGCGTCGGCTTGGTGGAAATAAATTTCGGAAAATCTCCACCACTCACCAGACCACCATCCACCTTTCTCCCCTCCTCCCCGTGGCTCAACCGCTTCAAGAAATCGTCGTCCTCTTCGGTCAGCCGGTCGCTGGCAATCCGACCCAGTTCATGCTGGAAAAGGCATTTGCTCAGGCCGGGCTGGACTGGCGATATTTGACCCTCGAAGTCCCGCCCGAAGGTTTAACCGACGCCGTTCGCGGTTTTCGAGCGATGGGTTTTCGTGGCGCGAATTTGACCATCCCTCACAAGGTCGCCGTCATTCCGCTGCTCGACGATTTGACGCCCGCCGCGCGACTGATGGGTGCGGTGAACTGCATTCATCGCGTCGGTGAAAAACTGATCGGCGAAAATGCGGACGGCAAAGGCTTTTTCCTGTCGCTGCGCGAGATTCTTGACCCGGCCGGAATGAACGTCGTCGTTCTTGGTGCGGGCGGGGCCGCCCGGGCGATTGCGGTCGAGATCGGCTTGGCCAAGCCAGCCAAGATCACGATTGTGAACCGCTCGGCGGATCGTGCCAAACCACTTGTCGAGTTGCTCAACCAACAGGTCCAAATTCCGACTGACTTCGTCGAGTGGAAAGGTGAATATCTCGTCCCGGCGGAAACGGACGTTCTCATCAACGCCACATCCATCGGACTGCAAGAACCTTCGGTGCGGGTGCCGGTCAATCTGTCGCAGGTGCGGGCGGAAATGGTCGCCGCCGACGTGGTCTTTAGCCCGGCCGATACTCGATTTTTGCAAGAAGCCCGGGCGAAGTGCTGCCGCACGCTCGACGGTTTGGGAATGCTGGTCAATCAGGGGGTGATCTGCTTTCGGACTTGGACGGGCGTCGAGCCGGACGCAGCCCTCATGCGTGAGGCACTCGAAGAGTTTCTGAGCGTGTAGGGATAAATTTTCGCAAGTCTTTTATTGACAATAGTTTGTGGTGTAGAACGCAAAGTTCGCATGGGCTTTTATGGCTAGTTTGCGGTTGCTAAAACTCCACCAAGGCATCTCTCTGTATAAGCCTGCGTAATAACTCAGGCTATCGAAGTATTCCTCTCGTCAATTCAACCGTTTGAAACGGACGGGCATTGTTGGTAGGTTAAAATACGCCGTGTTTTGCATCCCAACCGGAAAACCCTGCCCAGATTACGATCCAGCAAGGCGTCCCGATGCCGATCCAGGGTTCCACCAGCGGACTTTCCGCCATTTGCAGCGGCCACATTGGCACAGCGTGGATAAGTCAAAGTGTTTTTAGCAAAAGGATTTAGGAAACAAGTTTTGGGCGGATACCCGTTCCGCCCGATAAATATACATCCCACCGGAACTTGTCGCGCTCCGCTGCGCGTCGCGGCTAAACGATGATTGCGAAACCGGGAAAATAGTTCGTTTGCTAAACGAAAATTGCGAAATCGGGAAAATAGTTCGTGCCGAAGCCGACGCTCATCGTAATTATCACGATTGTGTTCTCGGTTTTGCGTGAGTGCCCAGCGTTTTGCCCTTGAAAAGCGAGAGTTTTCCGTGAATCCGAACCCGACTGTCGGTACGTTTTTCGCCCTGTCGAACTTTGTGGACATGCTCCGCCATCGGGCCGAGCATCAGGCCCACGAGCCTGCGTTTATCTATCTGGTCGATGGCGAGTTTGAAGAGATCGCCTGGGATTATGCGGAAGTGGACCGTCGCGCCCGGGCGATTGGAGCGTGGTTGCTGAATCGTGGTTGGACGGGTGAACGGGCGTTGCTTTTGTATCCTCCGGGACTTGATTTCATCGCCGCGTTTTTCGGCTGCTTGTATGCCGGAGTCGTCGCGGTGCCCGCTTATCCGCCGCGGCGGAATCGCTCGATGAACCGCATCGAAGCGATCGGCGGCGACGCCGAAGCGAAGGTTGCCCTGACGACGCAAGATGTATGGGAACGAGCGCAGGGTGTCTTGGATGAGACGCCCGACCTGAAAAAACTTGAATGGCTCGCAACCGATAAGCTCGATTGGAATCTGGCCGATCAATGGAAACGGCCCGACGTGACGGGCGACACGCTCGCCTTTTTGCAATACACGTCGGGTTCGACCGGCACTCCGAAAGGAGTCATGCTGAATCACACAAACCTGATGCACAACAGTGCCTTGATCGGTTATGGTTTTGAACATACCCGGTCGGGCAGTGGCGTCTTTTGGCTCCCCTGTTATCACGACATGGGTTTGATTGGCGGAATTGTGCAGCCGATTTACGTTGGTCGGCCGAACATCCTGTTGTCGCCGATGTCGTTTTTGCAACGACCACTGCGCTGGCTGCAAGCGATTTCGCGATATAAAGGAACGACCAGCGGCGGGCCAAACTTTGCCTATGATTTGTGTGTTCGCAAAATCTCCAAAGAGGAACGCGACACGCTTGATCTTAGCACCTGGACGCTGGCCTTCAACGGTGCGGAGCCAATCCGTCCCGACACGCTCGACCAATTCGCCGAGTTTTTCGCTCCCTGTGGATTTCGCAAACAAGCGTTTTATCCCTGCTTCGGTTTGGCCGAATCGACTTTGCTGGTGTCGGGCGGTTTCAAGGAACGTCCGCCGGTCGTGCGAACTTTCGACGCGAAGGAATTGGAAAGCCACCGGATCGTCGACATTGCGGCCGACGACGGCGACGCTCGGGCGATGGTCGGCTGCGGCAATGCGATGCGTGATGTTCAAATTGTGATTGCCAATCCGGAAAAACGTGTGCCAGTTGGCCCCGACGAAGTGGGCGAAATTTGGGTCAACGGACTGAGTGTTGCCCAAGGATATTGGAATAATCCGGCCGAAACCGAGCGGATGTTTAATGCCCATCTGGCCGATACGGGTGCGGGACCGTTCTTGCGAACGGGCGACCTGGGCTTCATTCGCGATGGTGAATTGTTCGTCGCCGGTCGCTTAAAAGACCTGATGATTATTCGCGGAAGGAATCATTATCCGCAAGATGTCGAAGCCACGGCGCAGGGTGCGCATCCGCTCATGCGTTCGTTGTGCGGCGCGGCATTTACGATTGAACGAGAGGGACGGGAACGACTGGTCATCGTCAACGAAATCGAACGGGGGCGAAACCAAAACGTCGGTGAAGTCATACAAGCGGTGCGCCGCGAAGTTGCATCAGAACATGAACTCGTCGTCGATGCGGTGGTGCTAATCAAAGCGAGTAGCATCCCCAAAACGTCGAGCGGAAAAATCCAACGTCACGCTTGCAAGGCGGACTTTTTGAGCGGAAGTTTGTCCGCAATTGGTTCGTGGACCTCATGGGAAGCGTCAGACAGCGAGGCGGCAAAAGCCAGCAAAGAATCGGGCAAAGAGGGCGATGGGCCGAAAACTTCGGCCAGCGCGAATCGTATCTCTGCCCTGCCGCCGTCCGTCACGATTGACAAATCG
>JAYUFG010000219.1:0-14901 GCA_043738845.1 Planctomycetaceae bacterium | reverse complement strand
CCCAGCAGTGCTGCGCAACATTTGAACTGGGCTGAGGTTAGCACTGCTGGACAAGCCAGCAGTGGCACCCCAGTTTTTAGCATGGACAAAGCACTAGGTTATCCATCGCAAATCGTTATTGAATCATCCGCCTGAAGTATACCCAGGCTACAATCGATTTGACAACGCTCGCCTACTTCTTCACCGGAATGCGGTTGAGCGTGTAGTACGCCATATCGTGCAAGAGTTTGCTTCCGTCGGCCGAGCGGATGTCGGAAAGTTTCAATTCGTGAACGTGGCCCAATTCCATCCCTTCCATAACAAGCTTCACGCTCTTGCCGTCAGAACTAACGGTCGCCGATTTGATCGTCGGCGTGGTGGGATCGACTTCCGGACTGCCATAACTGCTTTGCATGATGTAGCAATACGTCTGCATTTTGTACGATTCGATTTTGCTGGCCGTTTCGCGATCCACCGGTTGCGTAAACGTCAGTTCAAAACCGTCGGGCTGGGCGTGCATCTCGTGAACTTCAAACGGTGTTTTTCCGGTCCAGGTGATTCGGTCAAGCGAATAAGGTTTCCCGCCTCGCGAACCCCAACCCCGATTTGTCCCGCCGACGAACATCGAACCATCCTCCGACATAATCACACTCAGCGCGCCGGAGCCGGTTCCCTGTAAGAACGGAAAACAGGCACCCTGATAAATCCCCTCGACTTTTTCCATGAAGACCCGCATCACGGTGCTGTGCGTTTGATCGACCACAAAGACTTGTTTGGCGAAAGGACCGAATTTTCCGTCGGACGGATCGAAGATGATACCCGCCGCCGACTGGCCCATTTTATTGTAAGGAAACAACACCGCGGTCGGCACGTACTCTGGAATTTTCGCCGCTTCGGTGGCAATCCGGCTCCCACTGACGGGATCGAGGGGACGCTTGCCCATCGTACTTTCGGCGAAAGGGTACCACTTATTTCCCTCGGGATTTCCCTGGAACGTCCCCGGCTTGAGATGCTTTAGTCCACAGGTGCCGTTCCACAAACCTTGGTTGTCGGTGAAGAACATGTCGCCTTCGGCGTTTGCTCCGACACCGCCGGGAGAACGCAAACCACTGCATGTTGGAATCGCTTTTCCTTCCGGCGTGATCCGCAAACACCAGCCGCGATATTTTGCGTGACTACTGGCCGACCCGGTCAAGCAGAGCGTAACCCACAGGTTTCCATCCTTGTCGAACTTGGAGAGAAAGGCGTACTCGTGATAATCGCCCGACAAACCCCAATCATCGCAAACCGTTTCATACGTATCGGCGATGCCATCATGTTTGGAGTCTTTTATGCGAGTGACTTCGCCCCGCTGCGCACAATAAATCCAACCGTCCTTCTGCGCGAGTCCCAAAATTTCGTGCAGACCCGTTGCGAACTTCGTGAACTTGGCTTGGGCCGGATCGCCGAACGGATTTTCGACAATGAATATATCTCCTCGCCGCGTGGCGACCGCGAGCTTTTTATTCGGCAGCAGTTCAAGACCGCTCGCTTCAAGATTCACGTCTTTCGGAATCTCGAACGGGGCGATGGGATAATAGTCGGCCTCCGCCGGATCGGGCTTGCCACTCGGCCCTTTCGCTTTTTTGTCGGCTGCCAAAACCGTGGTTGCCGATGAGATCATCACAGACATCAACACGACGAAGAGAACTGGCCAACGACGGAGCATGATAAAAATCCGGGGCGAGATATTTGAGGCAGGGTTAAACGTCTTCGGGCAGGAAGCACTTGATTGTAAATTGCCATACGCGGCTTTCGCAACGGGTGGTAAGTGGCATTGAAGGGACCGGGAGTCCGTTTCGTGGTCAAGACTCACCGATGTAGAAAGCCCTCGCCGCGAAACCGACCCCTGACGCCGAAAGTCGAACGGCCTCCCTATTGATCGATCACTTCGACATGTCCGTTGAAATCGCCGATTTTTCGTCACAATCGGACCGTTTGAACGGCTAATAGGGCGAAAATTGGTGCCGGACTCGCGAAATGTCCTTTTTTGCCCTATCCGACGGGTGGGGAGCGTGGTAAACTTCTGATGTTGAATGAGCCGATGCTTATTCAATAGAAAGATAGCAGTTGCGATTGCCTCACGTTTGCTTTGCCGTCCTGGTTCGCCCGCTCTGGGTTTATTGCGAAGTGTACTCCAGTCTATTGCGGGGATTACTCCGTGTTGATTGCGGAAATTACTCCGTTTTATTCAGAGCTTTCTAGGATCGATTAAGTCGGCGTTGCCAGCGGATTTTTCCGCCAAATTCGCTCACCTGAGAATCAAGAATTCAAACAGGTTTTGAGCGAGGGCCGCCTGAGCTGTTTCACTCCCATCTTTCAACGTCGCGTTTTTGTTCCGACGGTTGACGCCGATTCATAGCACGAATCTGCCGCGATTCAGCGAGTCGCCCCCGGAACCACACGACAGTTTCTCATTTTGAGTTCTCGCCGCTCCTATTGTGCGCGAAACTCACCAACGCAGTCGGAGCGTGTCTATTTAGACTCCCGGTCTGCGGTCCTGTTTTTTAGGAGTTTTGTTTGAACACAGTGAACATCACCACGTTTCAAGACCTGCAATTGATTGAACCGATCCAAAGGGTCTTGGCGTCAGAGAAGTATCTGCACCCCACTCCCATTCAATCGCAGGCCATTCCGCACTTGCTCGCTGGCAGCGATCTGCTCGGCTGTGCCCAAACGGGCACCGGCAAGACGGCCGCCTTTGCGTTGCCAATTTTGCAACGGCTCGATCAAGATCGGAAGCAAGCACAACCTCGCTCGCCGCGCGTACTCGTGTTGTCACCAACTCGCGAACTCGCTTCGCAAATCGCGGACAGCTTTCGGACCTATGGCAAGCATCTGCAAATCAAACACACCGTCGTCTTCGGCGGCGTCGGTCAAAATCCACAAGTCCAAGCGATGAAGCGCGGCGTCCACATCCTGGTCGCGACGCCGGGCCGCTTGCTCGACTTGATGAATCAAGGTTACATCCGTCTCGACCAGCTCGAAACGTTCGTCCTGGACGAAGCGGATCGAATGCTCGACATGGGCTTTTTGCCCGACCTCAAACGAATCATCTCGGCTCTTCCCAAGCAACGTCAATCGCTCTTTTTCTCGGCCACGATGGCGAGCAAGGTCGGCGAGTTGGCGAGCAGCCTGTTGAGGAACCCGGTCAAGATCAACATCACTCCGCCCGCCTCGACGGTCGAGATGATCGAACAAAAGGTCATGTTCGTTTCGCAAGGCGACAAGCGGTCGCTGCTGCAAAACCTGTTGGAAACAGCCGATGTGAAGCGTTGCCTCGTCTTCACTCGCACCAAGCATGGTGCCGACAAGGTCGCCAAGCAACTGGCCCAATCGGGTCACTTGGCCGATGCGATCCACGGCAACAAGTCGCAAAGTGCGCGGGAACGAGTCTTGCACCAGTTTCGCACGGGCAAAATTCACGTTCTCGTCGCGACCGATGTCGCTGCTCGCGGAATTGACGTGGACGGAATCAGTCACGTGATTAACTTCGACCTGCCGCATGAGCCAGATTCGTATGTCCATCGCATTGGCCGGACTGGCCGAGCGGGTGCGACAGGAATCGCGCTGTCATTTTGTGACGCCAGCGAACGGGGTTTGCTTCGCGACATCGAACGTTTAGTTCGTCGTCAGATTACGGTCGATGCAGAACATCCCTTTCATGCCGCTGGCGTCCAACGGTCGAGCGGTCCCGCCGTTCGTTCGGAAAACGGCCCACGTCGCGATGGATTCCGCAGCGAAGTGCGACGTCCTGCCGCTCCCGCTCGCAAGACGTTCTCGAATTCGGGTCCGTCAGCGAACAAAGGACGCACCCGCCGCCGTAAAATGGCACTTTAGAAATGGTGCTATAGAATCGGCAATGTATCGTTACGGTCGCACGGTGGGCGCAACGATAGTCGTCGAAAATAAAATAACCTCTCGCAGCCCGCCTTAGCGTCAATCGCTGGGCGGGCTGCGTTGTTCTATTGACGGAGGTTTTCGACGCGCTGGCATCGACTTGGTTTGCGAAAATCGTTGTCGTTTATCCCCTTTATCAGTTTAGCCAATTTGAAGTATTTGAATTCGCTCCGTGCGGCGTAAATACAACAGCTTTGCCTCACACGGTTAAAACGAGAAGTGAATAATTGGTTCTCGTTCGGGTCTTGTCGCGGCGAAAAAAAGTATGGAAAATGACGATTCCAAACCGACGCCTTTGCGGCCCAGCAGCAATCGAGGGTCGCTGTTGGGTGGTGCGCTGATCGGGGTTTTACTGGTGGCGTGTCTCGTGGCGGGTTTCCTCGCGGTCACGTATGTCGTGAAGCATCGCATCCCCCTACTCACCGACACGGAGTTTAAGGCTGCATCCAATCGCTGGAGCGAAACACTGCCGGACAGTTATACGATGGAAATTCAGATCGGCGGAAATCAACCCGGCGTGGTGCAAGCGGTCATTCAACATCAAAATGTCGTCAGTCTATCGCGAAACGGCAAACCAATCACTCAGGAACGGATTTGGGAATACTGGACCGTTCCGTTTCTGCTGAATGCGATTGGCGAAGACCTCGAAACGCAACAGAATCCGCAACAGAAAGCCGAACGCTTCAAAGTCTCGCCGGGAACCGACATGACGCTCCGCGCCGAGTTCGACCCAGTGTTCGGCTATCCCACTCGCTATCGCCGTACCATCGCGGGCACGAACCAAGAGATCGAATGGTCAATCACGCGATTCGAAAAAATGCTGGTTGGTAAGGAAAGTGATTGACTATCCACTTGTACAAGCTGCGTCTCGCCGCTTTCGTGACGCAGCGTCTACAAGTGGCACACGTCAGCGAAAAACCTCGATTACCGAATGCAATTGAGTGCCTGATCGAGATCGTCCCGCAAGTCCTCAAACGCTTCCAGCCCAATCGACAAGCGAACGAGTCCGTCGGTGATGCCGTGTGCAAGCCGGGCTTCGCGGTCATAACTGGCGTGCGACATCGAGGCGGGCTGCTCAATGAGCGATTCCACCGCTCCCAAACTCACGGCGAGTTGGAACAGTTTCGTACTCTCTGCGACCTGCTTAGCAAAAGCGAAATCTCCCTTTACCTCGAACGTGAGCATCGCCCCAAAACCACCCTGCATCTGTTGTCGCGCCAGAGTATGGCCCGGGTGGCTGGGCAAACCTGGATAAAGAACCCGATTCACGCGGGGATGCACTTGCAAAAACTCGGCGATTTGTAGCGCGGTGCGGCTTTGCTCCCGCACCCGCAGGTCGAGCGTTTTGATTCCCCGCGAGCAGAGGAAGCATTCCCACGGACCGAGTACGGCACCCGTCGCGTTCTGAAAAAAGTACAGTCGCTTCAAAAGTTCCGGATCGCGAGCGACGAGAACGCCGCCGAGTAAATCGCTGTGGCCGCCCAGATATTTCGTCGCGGAGTGCATCACAATATCGGCACCCAGTTCCAACGGTCGCGTCAGGACGGGCGTGGCGAAGGTGCTATCAACTCCGAGCAAGATGCCGTTTTTTCGAGAGATTTTCGCACACGCGGCAATGTCGGTGATCGTCATCTTCGGATTGCCGGGACTTTCGATCCACAAGATTTTCGTCTGCGGCGTAATGGCTTTCTCGACGGCCGAAAGATCGGTCGTATCGACGAGCGTGGTCGTGATTCCGACTTGGTTCACAACTTTGTGCAATAGGCGATACGTTCCACCGTAGATGTCGCTCCCGGCGACGACATGCTCGCCCGACGACAACAGCATCATCGCCCCATGCACGGCGGCCATTCCCGACGAATAGGCCAGCGCACCGCAGCCCCCTTCGAGCGAAGCAATCGTCGTTTCGAGCGACTTGCGAGTAGGATTTCCGCTGCGGGTATAATCGAACGCGCCCCATTCGCCCGCCCCCGGTTGCACAAAGGTCGAGGCGACATGGATCGGCGGAACGACGGCACCAGTAGCCGGATCGTGTTCGTTGCCGACGTGGATAGCGCGAGTACGGAATTGCATGAGAAGTTAGGCGACCGCAAAAAGGTTGTTGAACAAAGAGGGATTCCACGACCGCTTGATGCCTAACTTGTAGACGCGGCGTCTCGCCGCGTTAAGTATTAAAAAGCGGCGAAACGACGCTTGTACAGGTGCAAGCAGCATTTCGGACCTTACGGCAGTCAATTATTCTATTCAAGTGCTTGTTGCAAATCGGCAATCAAGTCTTCTGTATTTTCAATCCCGCACGCCATCCGAATCATGTTGTCGAAAATGCCATACCGCTGTCGTTCCTCGGGCGTGCATTCAAAGTAGCTCATCACGAGGGGCTGTTCAATCAACGACTCGACGCCGCCCAGACTTGGACCAATCCGCGGAATCGTCACCCGATCCACAACATTCGCCGTTGCTTTCCAGTCGGCATCCTTGACTAAGAAAGTAATCAAACCGCCAAAGCCCCGCATCGTCTTTTGGGCAACCTCATAATAAGGATGTGACGGCAGACCAGGGTAGTAAACCCGCTCGATGCGCGGATGCGTCGCCAAAAACTGAGCGACCGCCAAACCGTTCGCATTGTGACGTTCCATCCTCAACTCGAACGTTTTTAAGCCCCGTTCCAACAGATACATGTTGTGCGGACTATTGATCGCACCGAGAATTCCGCGAAGTTTACGCACCGGTTCTAGGGCTTCCGTCGTGCCGACAATCACGCCCGCCAGCAGATCATTGTGACCGCCGAGATACTTCGTGGCGGAGTGCAGCACAAAGTCGATGCCCGCCGCGATCGGTCGCAGATTGTACGGCGTCCCCAGTGTGGCGTCGATCAGGGTGGCGACATTGTGTCGCTTGCCAATGGCGGCAAAACGTTCCAGATCGACGACACTTAAATGCGGATTGGTCGGCGACTCGCTGACCAAAAGTTTGGTGTTCGAATTGATCGCCGCTTCCATCGCCTCATAATCACAGGCCGGAACTTGCCGCGTTGTCACGCCAAACCGCGACAGATGTTTGGTGCAGAATTCGCGGCTACGATGATAACACTCGTCGAAGAAGATAACTTCGTCGCCTGCATTGAGCTTGGCCATGAGCAAGCCGACAATGGCCGCCATCCCGCTGGAAAAGAGCAACGCCGATTCTCCCCCGTCGAGCGCGGCGAGTTTTTTCTCGACGACTTTTTCGCCGGGGTTGCCGTAACGGCCGTACTCTTCACGCGGCTGTTTCTGCTGAATGAAGTCGATGACCGCTTGCGTGTTCAGAAACGTATACGTCGAACTGCAATAGATCGGATCGGTGATCGCGAACTCGGGCTTCTGGCGAGCCTCGCCCGCATGAACGGCGAGCGTGGACAGTCCCGGCGAGGAAGGTTTACTTGGTGAAGGATTACTCGGTGTACTCATTTAGGCAACTCCACTAACACGAACCAAAGGAAAAGAACCAAAGGGTCAGTGGGTTTGCTCCGGCGAGACCAACAAAAAAACCGCGGTTGCATCTAAGGCAATCGCGGCAACTCGTTGGTCAAGTTGGATCGCTCGGCACAATAACAGTGGCGCGAAGCGATGGCACTTTAGCAGTCATTGGCTGCAAGCGGCCGCAAATCCCGTCAGCTATTGATTCTACCCAGCCCTCCGGCGAGTTGCAAGCGGCGAATCTCCCAATTTCATGCGATTCACGCGGTCCTACCTTGACCAAAACGCAGGCAAGTTTTATCCTGCTAGTTTCGTTTCGCCCGACCAAAATGGGTCCGGAATCGCGAGCGAGGCGGTTACGCCGCTTTTTCGCGGCGGTTACGCCACTATTTCTTTTTCATCTAAATACTTGTTGCCATGCCTCGCGTCATTGTTCTTGATGAGTTGTCTCCCGAAGGTCTCAAACTGCTCGATGCAGCCAAGGACCAGGGTGTTACTTACGAAGTTCGCAAGGGACTTAAAGGGGACGACCTAAAAAGAGCCTTGGCCGAAGCCGACGGGGCGATTTGTCGCAGTGGTGTCAAGATCACGGCCGAGTCGATGGCGGGCAACCACCGCCTCAAGTGCATCGTCCGGGCAGGCGTCGGCACGGACAACATCGACAAAGAAGCGGCCACCCGACTGGGTATCGTCGTGATGAACACGCCTGCGGGCAACACGCTCAGCACGGCCGAACATACGTTCGCGATGATGATGGCCATGTCCCGCAACATCGCCCCCGCCAGCCAAAGCTTGATCGAAGGTCGCTGGGACCGCAGCAAGTTTATGGGCGTGCAACTCGCCGAAAAAACTTTGGGCATCGTCGGGCTGGGACGCATTGGCCAAGCCGTCGCCAAGCGAGCCAGAGCATTTGAAATGCGAGTAATCGGGTTCGACCCGTTCATGTCGAAAGAACGTGCCCTCGAGTTGGGCATCGAACCGATTGCGACCGTGAAAGAAATGTTGCCCCACGTCGATTATCTCACCGTTCATACACCGCTGACCGAAGAGACGAAAAATCTCATCGGTCCGGAAGAAGTGAAAATGCTCAAACAAGGGGCACGACTGATCAATTGCGCTCGGGGCGGGATTTACGACGAAGCGGCCGTTTTGGAAGGCTTGAAAAGCGGCAAGCTCGGCGGTGTTGCTCTCGATGTATTCACCGAAGAACCTTGCACGAAGAGTCCCTTGTTCGGGCTGCCCGGCGTCGTTTGTACGCCCCACCTGGGAGCCAGTACGGAAGAAGCGCAGGCATCGGTCGCCGTCGAAGGGGTCGGCCTGCTCGTTGATTTTTTAACGACCGGGGCAATTCGTCACGCCGTCAATATGAGTCCTCTTGATGCCAAGACGCTCGAAACGTTGCGAGGTTTTCTCGATGTGGCCCATCGGCTCGGGTTGCTGCTGGCACAGATGGAACATTGTGTACCAAAGTCGTGCGTGCTGGAGTATCGGGGTGAAGTTGCTCAAAAGAACACCAAGTTGATTACGGCCGCCTTTGCCGCTGGGCTGCTCGAAAATGCCATGGACGAAGAACTCAACATCGTCAATTCCGAAGTCCTGCTCCGCGACCGGGGAATCGAACTCGTCGAACGGGGCCGCACCGATATGGGCGCGTTCAGTTCCATGATTACCGCCGAGGTCGTCACCGACACGCAGACCTATCGCGCGGCGGGCACCCTTTTCGGCAATAATATGCCCCGGCTCGTGCAGCTTGGCGAACATCGCTTAGAAGCCTATCTCGACGGAATCTTGATGACGTTCACGCACCACGATGTGCCGGGCATCATCGGCAAGGTCGGCACGATTTTCGGCTCGCACAATATCAACATTGCCCAAATGGCGGTCGGTCGCGCCTTTGCAGGTGGCGAAGCCATCGGCGTCCTCAACCTGGACAGCGAACCCCCTGCGGCCGCTCTGAAGGAAGTCCTGGAAAACAAGGACGTCATCAGCGTTAAAGTAATAACGCTGCCACCGGCGGGAATTCTCCCCCCGTGGTTGCAAGGGTAAATCGACGGTTCGACCCGCAGTTGATTCTATTCACAACGTCAGCGGATGGCGATACGGGGTCGAGAGAGTCGTTAAAACGACTCACGAACTCTTTAATTCTTTTTGACTGGAACGTCGCTTGTTCCATAGCCGAGTATGCGGCGACCTATTAATAGCCAGGCCGTGGAGCGCAGCGGAACGCCTGGAACCATTACCCCAACACCATCCAAGCGGCGACACAATCACCGCGATAATACCTCCGCCCATTGGCCAACCTGGACCTCAAACCACCACAAACAAAACACTCGTTTTCGTCCCAAAACCGAATTGATTTCGTTTCCCCTCTCGACGACAATGACGAACAGGGCTACTGTAACGACCTCCAAACAAACCTCCCGGCTGTGCTTCGGGCTGGCGCGCAACAGACGCTATCCACTTGCCAAAAAATCCGCATGGTTAGGGTCAAGGAACACGTATGGTGCTGGTCATCGTCATATGCTTCTCTGTGATCTCGGTAGTCGTTCACATCGGAACATTCATCGTCATGGGACGACTGTTATCTATTCCCATTGAGGACGCCGCGTTTTTCCTCGGCCCGAAGGTGGCTAAACTCCATTTCGCAACATTCGACCTAAAAATCGGCATTATTCCCTATAGCGGTTACGTAACGTTCGCCAATGATGTTCTCGAAAAGTCAGGATTGCTCAAGAAGTCGCTTTTGATGTTGAGTGGCTGTGCCAGTCTGTTTTTCGTTGCGGGTGCTTTTCGAGGATTTGATGTGACCGCACATTCTGTGATGGACGGCTTTTCCGAGATCGTCACGGGAGCGATTTCTCCGATCAAAGTGGGGCGACCTTTAGTTGCCGAGGCACACCATTTCTTGGCAACCAATACGATTTGGGCAGGACTCTCAGCCGTGTTCGCGAAACTATGTGCGTTTAACCTGTTGCCCCTGACGGTCATGAATGGGGGAAATTGGATGTTGCGGTGCGTTAAGACGGTCGTACCAATAAGCGAGAGAATTGAGTTTACATTGGCGTTGGTCAGTTTCATTCTTGCCCTAGCTCTTCACGGTCTGTGGGGCATTGCATTTGTACGCTATTTGATCGGCTAGCGGGTCGCTCAGGTTGCTCTGCAACCTAAGGCGCAGCCAAGAGGCATTCACTTCAAAGTCGTCCCTCGGCCCAATCGTTTTTCATGCCGACACTTCAATGTTGCTCGTACCAACGGTCTGAACTTTATCGCCCACCGACAGCACGCCACGCTTGTGTCGCCGCTGACGCGGCTTTGATCGCGTGGGGATAACGGTTCCAGGCGTTCCGCTGCGCTCCACCGCTTGGCTACGCAAATGTCGCCACTACGCGGCTGTGTATGCGGCGACGCTTCTTGGTAACATTGCAGTTTTGTTTGCCTTGGGTTTCACAATGATTGTCGGGCTCGTGCCTGTTTGGATGAACAATTAAGCATCGGGTATTCCCAGGCTCACTTAGAGATGGCGTGTCCGGTCGTCCTCAACATGCGGTTCATTCTTGTTGCGTAACTCGCCAATGCGTGATTTGCAATTACCGCATCTTTTCGTAAAAATCTAGGGTTTAAGGAGACGCTCGTTACGAAAGAAATGGCATTTGCAAACTGGACACAAAAGTGAAACAGACCCAGATGCAACAAAAAAGATGACCCCAACAAGTACCACAAATATTCCCCCCGGCACTAGCACACCTTTATCATGCCCCAACACTTCGAGCGCAATGGACCAACCAAAAACACACACGAGAACCGAAATCATACGCGCTCGCCACGCGGATCGTATTCTTGCCCACGGATCGTTATTCAGCCGCTCGTCAATACCATTGGATTGGTTTGGTGCTGACATGACTAACTTTCTTTAGTTATTGCCCTACGGGTACAACGTGAAAGCGATCATGTGAAATCGCGATCTAAAAGACAACGCCCTGAATTGTCGTCCGTTGATTGGGAATCACGGAGTCGCGACTTGCGATATTGGGTGCTCGTTCGTTGCCGGGGCGATGATACGGGGAGTTCGGCCCTGTCCGGATTTTTGTGTCAGCCGGTTTGGATACGTTATTTGCTGCGTGCGCCGGGCATCCTCTCCGATGCGATAGATGTCGTTGCCGAATTGGGCCGCTAAACTATGGCGAATGTCGCGAATTTCTTCGGTAATTGGATCATGAACCATCGTCGGTCCCCATCAGTTCTTCCGGTGTGCAAATAATCGGCGGGTCGAAGCCAGCCTCACGACAAACCTGCTCAATACGACCTCGAAGCAGCGCATTGGCAATATGCTTGAAGTTCCACGTCAATCGGTATTGTACGCCGTTGACTGCGACAATTGGATCGCGCTGCACACGACCCGCCAAATGTCCCACCACCGTTGTTTCAATGTAGACCGTATCCATCGAATTAGTTTAGCGATTCGCTCGGCTTGCTTGCAACCTTGGCGACCTGCAACCCTGAAATCGAGACCGTGTCGGACGGTGGGACATCGGTACCCACAGGTGCGTACCCGACACTTGTACAAGCGGCGTCTCGCCGCTTATCAAACGCGGCGGGACGCCGCATGTACGAGTTAATTTTTACGCAGCACCGCGATCAAACTCACACCGTGTTGATACGCGGGATGATCGTGTTCGAGCGCATTTAAGAGTACGCGAGCTTCCCCTTCAAACACCCGCTGGAGCAGTTTGTTCGTGAGCGGGTTGGGCAGATGGAAATCAGTTCCCGATGCACCGGCCGCTTGGCCCCGCAATTGACTGAGCGAACGAACGAGCTTGATCGCCGGATAAAGGCGGGAATTGTAATGACTCGCGAGCAGCGTTTTCACTGGCAGCCCGGCCCACAGGGCGCGAAAACTCGACAGATCATACCGCCGGAAGTGGCCAAAGCTCTCGTCGTGCTGGCTCCAGAGCGACATATCCGCAGGCACAGTCAGCAAAAAATTTGTTCCCGACCGGACGGCATCCATCACGCTCGACAACAGACCGACATCATTTTCCACATGCTCTAAAACGTCCATCATTAAAACGGTATTCGCCCGTTGCATGTCTTCGCCCAACCCGCCCGGCGCAAAACCGCAATGAAACTGAACTTTTGGAAAACGCTGCTGAGCCAGTTCAATCGCCTCCGCCGAGGTGTCAATTCCGACACAGCGGTAATCCGCCGAAAGGGCGGCGATGTTGCCACCCGTCCCGCAACCGACGTCCACGACAGTTTTATCGAGCGACGGGGGAACGATCCGCTCGACGATCCGGCGCATGATCTGCCGCCGGGCGACAAACCACCAGTGGCTTTCCTCGATCCGAGCGTGGAGTTGAAATTGTTCGGCTTGCATGGGGTCGGTTCCGATCATCCGATAGGGCGGCGCGTAACGCGCCACTCAAACATACCACACAATTGAAACTCGGCCGATCAACGGTTTTTGATGGGTGCGGCTATGCGCATTTCCACAGTTTTTTGTCGGCGTTCACAATAGGACTGGTAAAAATACCTTGAGAAACTTAAAAATGGGCTGGCGGGGTGGGGGGTTGTCACGGTCGGAGAATTGGGTAATTTCAGAATTATTCGGACGTTGCGTTTTCAGCGTTTTCGCAGTTTTACTAAGGAGTACATCTCATGACCAAGTCTCGCAAGTTTGTGGTCACCGCAGCCGCCCTGGGCGTCATCATGGTTGTTGGCGGCATGTCGTCGCTCACGCCACAGGCGGCGGCGTTCTTTCCGACGAAAAAATCGACCGTCACGTACACGCAGCTTTATAAGGACTTGGTGGCCTTCAACACGGCCTACGCCAAATTGTGGGGCGCAGCCGCCCAGGCCATCTATCCGCCGTTCACCGGAAATTACACGACCTACGCCGCGACAGTGAAAACCAACTATTCCAACTACATCACGCTGTGGAAGACGATCAATTCGCAACTTCCGGCGGTGTGGAGTGCCACATCAAACGCGACGTATTTTGCCGCCTGGGACAGTGTCGTGGCAACCGTGAACGCCTACGTCACGGCCGCCGCGAACGCCAATTTAACGACCGCTTTCACCAATTTTCAGACGGCGTATGCTACTCTGAAGGCGGACTTCCTGTAATCGGTACGAATTTTCAATTGCAACATAATCGACAAGCCGCCCGGCGATTCGTTCGCTCGGCGGTTTTTTGTTTTTGCGACAAGTGTCGAATGATTCGAAAACACTGTGGATGTGCGAATAAGACGCCAAATAGAGATCACGCACGTTGTCACAAATTGCGAAAACGGCGGTTCGCTTGGCCTGCGAAGACTGGAAAGGACGAATTCCCAAGCTATTCAGACCAAGCGAACCGTGATGGACACAGAAAATTTTGTCGGTGGCAAGCGGGCAAGAACGGCACAACGGAAACGTCCCTACCCAGATCGAGCAACGCTGTAATCGAGCGACACGACAATCGAGCGACACGACAATCAGGCGACCTTGCTTTCAATTTCTAAAGTGGGAACCTCGTGAGGTTCTAATTCGTCCCGCAGTACGAGCATATTGGCCGGTGCTTCAATCCCCAGTCGGACTTTGTCTCCGGAGACCCGCACGACCGTTACCACGATCGAATCTCCCAGTTTAATCCGCTGATTCTCTCTGCGTGACAATACAAGCATATTTAATCTCCTCCGTGAGTTATGGTGTAAATATGTATATCATAAGGGAACAAATGGGGCAAGGGGTCTGGCGACCATTTGTTCGCTTGCTGCCGGGCGGCGACTTCCATGCGCCGCCCAATCTCGGGTACTCTCAAAACGATGCTAGCATCGCGTTTTTCCACAAAAAATAGCCAAAACCCGATCACATCAAAATACCGGATCAGGGCTTAGCAGGATTGTGCAAAATGCTCGGCGGACTTCAAACTCGTAACCAACTCGGCAATAACTACGTTCTTTCGTGGAGCGAAAGACGACATTGGTTGATCTAGCGGCGATTAAATCGTCGCTGGAACCATCGTTTCCAATTCCAACTCGACCCGCTGCGGCAATTGCGTCTTATGAAAACGCTGGCCGCTGGGACCGTAAAATAAAATCGTGTTGTGGTCCGTTTCCCAAACTGCGGTGAACTTGACCTCGCGGGGACCATGCAAACAAAAAAACATTCCGCAGCGTTGTCCTCTACGAACCAATGTCCTTTCGGTCAGGCGGAACGCGCCCACTTGCAACTGATCGTGATGACTTAAAATTTCTGTGATGTACTGTCGTAGATTTTCCAGGTTTTGAACGCGTTGAGGGTGAGTCAACATGAACGGGTAGTTCTCCTCATCGCGCGAAAGACTGCGCTCCCTGCGTCCTTCGTGCGGAACAGGTAAATGGGGATGATTGCCAACAAGACATGTTATCGGTAATTTAGGGGATACAACTTCGCCTTTGACCCTTCAATTGTCAGCGGTTTGTTAAAAAAGGACAAATAGGTTGGGTATCACGACCAATTGATGTTTCCAACTTCCATCGCCGGTAAATCGGCGGCAATGTTTGCCCCA
>JAYUFG010000218.1:0-14905 GCA_043738845.1 Planctomycetaceae bacterium | reverse complement strand
GTGTACCAGGTCCACCCGCCGCGCCCGACATGGGGAGCGACACCATAGATGTCGGCGGCGACGACATAGGGTTCGACCCGGTAGCGTCGGACGTCCTCATTCGTGAGTGCGTGGCGAATGGGCAACAGCATTTCGAGCAAGTCGTTCGCGTGTTGCGAGTCTTTCAGCATTGCCAGTGCCTGCACCGCCCAGATGGCAGAATGTGTATACTGTCCGCCGTTTTCGCGGATTCCTGGCAAATACGCCTTGATATAGCCGGGATCATGGAGGGTTTTGTCGAAGGGTGGGGCAAATAAAAGGGCAATTTTTTCGTCGGTCCGGACGAGCCGCTGAAGCACGGCGGTCATCGCGAGGCGTGAGCGTTGCGGATCGGCACCGGCCATCACGGACCACGATTGCGAAATTGAATCGATTTGACATTCGTCGTTGCTGATTGAGCCGAGCGGTGTTCCATCGTCGAAATAGGCGCGGCGGTACCACTCTCCGTCCCAGGCTTGCTCCTCCACATTCAATTGCAACGTGTCGATTTGCGATTGTAATTCTGTGGCGTGCTGATGATTGCCACGAGCCTTCGCCAAGAGAACGAACTGTTTTAGAATCACGAGTAAGAACCAACCGACCCAGACGCTTTCGCCTTGGCCCTGTTCGCCGATGCGATTCATCCCATCGTTCCAATCACCACCACCCATCAAAGGCAATCCATGAGTGCCGCGAGGGTTGCTACAGGTGATCGCCCGATAGCAGTGTTCATAAAGTGAATTGGGATGGGGGGCAACTTCTGGCAATTCGTAGCGTTCGTGTTCATGCGGGGCCAGCGGAATTGAATGTAGGAAAGGAACAACCTCGTCGAGCATGCCCACGTCGCCCGTCACGGAGATATAATGACAGGCGACCAGGGGGAGCCACAAATGATCGTCGGAGTATCGAGTGCGGGTGCCACGACCGGTTGGTGGATGCCACCAATGCTGGACGTCTCCCTCTTCGTATTGTCGGCTCGCGGCGCGGAGAAGATGCTCTCGTGCGAGGTCGGGGCGACTGTAGACGAGAGCCATCACGTCTTGTAGCTGATCACGAAAACCGTAAGCACCACCGGCTTGATAAAAGGCTGATCGTCCCCACACGCGGCAGGCGAGCGTTTGGTAGAGTAGCCAACGGTTGACGAGAATATCGAGGGCGCGATTGGGGGTCGTGATTTGAAGTTTGCCCAGGATCGTGTCCCAATTTGCCAAGGACTTATCGATGGCCACATTGAGGCTCGACGGCGTTTGATACTTTTGTAGGAGCACGGCGGCCTCCTCGTAATTTTCTCCACATCCCAAGAGGAAAAAAATGTCGGACTGTTCGCCCGGCTTGAGCGACAGCTTGGCTTGAATGGCACCGCAGGGATCCAACCCTGCACCCGTTTTTCCGGAAAGATTGTCCTTGGTGAAGGCGGCGGGCCGGAATGGATTGCCATTTCGCCCGATGAATTCACAGCGGTCGCCGGTACTGGTGCGATTGCTGCCGAGGACGTGGAGGAACGCGACTTGTGACGAATCCTCGGGGTGAAAAGCGTTTTTTGCGAGAATCGCACCGGTCGCCGTGTCGATTGCCGTATGAACATGCATCTGTGTCTGTTCGCGGCAGACACCGAGCACCCATTCGCAGTAATAGGTTAAGGACAAATCACGGGCTACTGGGCCAGTGTTCTTAATGGTGACTTTGATGACTTTGATCGGATCATCACCCGCGAGTGCAATCATTGTTGATTGTTGAAGGTCGGACGATTGATGGTGGAATTGTGTATAACCTTGACCGTGATGAACCCAATACTCGTTCGCATCTCGGGCCAAGCCGGGCGTGGGAAAGAAAACCTCTTGGGTTCGTTCGTCGCGCAGGTAGAGCATTTCTGCGGGCGGATCGCTCACGGGGTCATTGGCCCAGGTTGTGAGTTTGTTTTCGCGACTGTTGGCAGACCAAGTGTATCCGCCGCCCGATTCGGTCACGAGGCAACCGAAGCGGGGATTGGCAATGACATTCGACCACGGCATGGGCGGTTTGTGATTTTCGGAAATGCGAATCCGATACTCACGTCCGTCGCGTGTGAATCCACCAAAGCCATTCCAAAAGTCTAGATGGAAATTCTCGGTCGGGATCGGTTGCGAATCGCTTCGGACAAGTTTCGGAGTCTGGGGCAGGTCACGTTTGTGAACCGGCTTACTTGGGGTCGGGGGCGTCATGGGACGCAGGCCCTTGGGCGACTTGTCAATCAATCGGGGCATCGGTTTTCTTGCCAACTTGGTGAGTGCGGATTGCGCTTCGATTTGTTGGGCGAGGGAACCATCGTCGCCGTTCAGCAGGATGGCTGCCGCAGTATCAATGAGAACAATGTCTTCTCGCGGCAATTGAGCACCTCGCAACAACGCAATCACAGGCGGCGTTTTTTCGATGGGACGTTGGAGGTCCGCGACGACGCTGGTCAATTGTTCGTGCAACACATCGAGATAGCTGCCCGGATAGTCGTTGACGATGATGAGATCGACACATAATCCGTGTGTCGCCCAATACATCTGAGCGGCAGCGATGTCACGAACGAGTGGCAGATGTTCGGGTTTCGTAAGGTGGGCAACCAAGTGCGGCCGGTCGCCGGAGATTCCATACCGCCAGAGAACGCTTTGGGACTGACGATTAGCCAGAATCGTGGTTTGCGGGGCGCGACAGGCGGAGTCAGGATAAAACACGCCCGCTGCCAAGCGTTGAAACAAATGGACCTTCGCGGCCGACAGGTGCAGATGGCGAAGATCGACTTGACAAAAGGCCCAAGCCATTTCAAAGGCGTGTTGAATTCCGCGTGGATTATGATATTGATCGGCCAATTTGAGAGCCTCTTCACGACTTTGGGCGACGGCCGTGGCGAAGGCGACGGTGGCCGATTCGTTGGGCCGGACAACGACGACACAGCGTAGAGAAAAAATGGGATCGAGGACCGCGCCCGTTGTGCCCGAGAGGGGACCATTGTTCGTCAACGCAATCGGGGACTGGGGATCCCGTCCGCGGCCGAGAAAGTTTTCCCGGCTTGTTTCGTACTGGACGGTTTGGCAGACGTCGCTGGTGGCGGCTAATACATGCACCCCCCAGACCGGCGACAATTGTGAATCTCTTGGCCGTCGTTTTGCGAGCAGGGCCGTTTCTTCGGCAATGTATTCCGTTTGAACAAAGAGTTTGTGAAACGCCGGATGTGCCAAATCATCGTTGGCCTTGGTCAAGAGGACTTCGGCATAACTGGTTATTTCGATCTCGCGTGAAACCGAGCCGTGGTTGGTGATCGTTAGTTGGCGGACTTCCGCGTTGTTCTCGGGCGAGACAGCGATTTCCATCCGTGTTTCTAAATTGCCATCGCGGCGATGAAACTCCGCCTTGTCGATGGCATAGAGGACGTCATAGGCGTCGGGTTCAACACACGTCGGTTGATACGCGGCCGACCACATTCGCTCCGTCCGCCGCTCGCGCAGATAAATGAATTGCCCCCAATGATCACGGGTAGCGTCGGGACGCCAGCGTGTAACCATCAAGTCGCCGCATTGACTGTAACCGGCTCCCGTGCTGGTCAGCATAACGGAGTAATTGCCATTGGACAAAAGCTGTGTGCGTGGCGCGGGGGTATCGACACCCGTGATTCGGCGGCAGACAAACTCGTCTCCGTTGCGGGCAACCGACACGATCTTCAATTCATCCGTGTTGGGTTGAATCCGCGGTGACGTCCAGGGTATTCGTTCTTGCAAGAGGAGTTCCGTGGAACGCACGACGGGATGGGCATGAAACCTGTTCCGCATCACGCCGTCGCGTAACTGGTTGGCCAAGGCGAGAATTGTCATGCCCTGGTGATGGGCCATGAAACATCGGACCACAATGCATCGCGAACCAAGGGGAATTCGCTCCGGCGAATAATCGACCGCGTCAAAGAAGCCCCAGCGTCCCAGCCCGCCGTCGGCGGCCAGTGCGGTGAGATTTTCGACCGCAGCCACAGGATCGATGTCCATCGCCAGCATTGTGGAATAGGGAGAGATCACCAAGTCCTTGGCCAAGCCGCGTTTCAATCCCATGCCCGGGACGCCAAACGAGCGATATTGATAGTCCGAATTTACGGCCAGCGCACCGTACGCCGATTCGGAGATTCCCCAGGGAACGCGATTTTGACGACCGTATTCGATTTGTCGCTGAACGGCCGCGAGTTGACTTTGTCCCAGCAACGAACCGTCGAAGGTTCGTTGGAAGAGGGGTGGCATCATGTATTCAAACATTGTGCCTCCCCAGGAAAGAACCGCGACCTGACGGGCCATTTCGGTCGTCAGTCGCCCTAATTGAAACCAATGTCGTGGCTCAACGTCGCCTTTGCCAATCGCCAAATAGCTAGCAAGGCGAGCTTCCGATGCCAACATGTCGTAATGGGATCGATCCAGCTTGCCATCCTCGACATTGAATCCGATCGAAAAAAGTTTTCGTTGCGGGTTATAGAGAAAGCGAAAATCCATTCCCGATGCGAAGGATTCAACGAGGGTTGAGAGTTTCGCCAGTCGTTCATGCAGATCCGAAGCGGCCTTCGCGCCGACACCAAGAGCCGTTTCCAATTCGTCCAGCCATGATTCAATGTCCTGTCGAACATCAACCGGGACGTCGTTCGACTGACTCGCACGTCGAAATTCCTGGAGCGGTGTGGCGGTTTGTTGTGAGTGTTGCAACACGTCGAACAAAGTCGGAGATGTTCCGACCTGTTTCCACAGTTCTTTCCAAGCCGTCTGGCTCGCTTCATTGGAGAGTTTCCAACGTAGGTGGAATGCGATGTTTTCGCCGCGACGCAGTTCGCCTCCTTGGAGCAGGACATTCGCCCAGGGAAGCAATGTTTCTTGTTCGGCGTTTAGTCCCGCGAGCAAACGGAGGAGTTGGCGAATGGCCGATGCAACGGGAAAGGTGGGCAATTCCCCTGCGGAGACAAACTCGTCGTACTTATTGGACAACCGTTCGGCATCGACTTTCAGGTCCGCCAGGCGGAGACACCAAGCGGGTACATCCGTGGGCGGCGTTAGGCCGTGGCGTCGGAGGGCTTGAACTGCCTGAGAAAGCCCTTCCAATCGCCCATTGATCAGGCGCGCTCCCTTAGGATGCAGTGATTCACAGGCGGCCTCGGCGACGTCGACGACATCGAGCAAGCCGCTCCAAACTTCATCGCCCAGGATTGGTGCGGACTGAACGTCCACAATTCCTTGTTGCAATGTCAGGAAACACGCCGCCAGATTTCCACTATCAACGGTGGAGACGTACCGTGGAAACAAGGGTTTCAAGGACTCGGTATCGTACCAATTGAAGAAATGTCCGTTGAGCTTTTCGAGCGTCGCCCATTCCGTCAAGTTTTTCTCCCACAAGTCCGTTAAGGTGAGGAGCGGAATGAATCCAAAATCGCGAGCCGCTAAAGCCGCCAACAAATACAGTCCTTCGTTGGTTGGCGAGACGCGATACGCGATTTTTTGATGGGGATATTCCTGCAAATTGTCGGGTGGGAGCCAATGGCCTCGCGCATCGACGACCTCATCGAAGAAGCCCCACGTTTGGCACGTGATCCTTCGCAGCCATCGGCATTGATCGGCGGACAAAGTTGAAACGTGTCGGCGGATGGGCTGACTTAAAAAATGTGCTAAGGGTGGTGCGATCAACCAAGCCAATAAAAAAGGTGCCGCCCACGGCCAAGCCGCGAACGGCAGAAAAATTCCGGTCACGATGGCTAAGGCAGGGACAAACCACATCTTGACGAGGGACAGGATCAGCTTATGGCTTTGTCGTTGTTCGGCGGCGGCCGCAGTTTCCCATTCGAGCAAATGATGTTTCGTTACCAACACGCGAAACAGGGTTCGACACGCTGCGTCGATGCTGAACCAAGCCTTGTGGGGAAGAAAGGCGATCAGGAGTCCACTTTGCATGACCGCCCGAGACAATTCGGTAATCATCAAATGGTGGGAATGTCGCCCCGCCGTACCGCGTCCCCAATTGCTGAGGCCATGCAGCAAGGTGGTGCAGGCGGGAAACGCGAGAATGGTCAACGCTGCGAGTGTCCAAATCCAGGCACTTTGCGGAGCCGTCAGCCAACCAATCAAGAGCAGCGAAACGAGGGCGGGCGCGACGAAACTACGCCGTAAATTATCGAAGATTTTCCAGCGTGATAAAAGCGACAGCGGATTCCGACGTTGCTTCGTAACCGTTGGGACCGAACGTCCTAACCAGGGCAAGAGTTGCCAATCTCCACGCACCCAACGATGTGCGCGACGGGTCTCGGCATCGTACCGCGAGGGGAAACTGTCAACGAGTTCGATGTCACTCACTAACCCTACCCGCAAATGACAGCCTTCAATCAGGTCGTGACTTAAGATCGCGTTTTCGGGAAAGACGCCTTCGAGTATTTGCTCAAAAACTTGCAAATCGTAAATCCCCTTGCCGGTGAAACTCCCTTCGCCAAACAAATCTTGGTAAACGTCCGACGACGCAGTGGCATAAGGATCAATACCAGGACTATTGGCGAAGAGTCGGGCGAACCAAGTTCGATTCGCACTTCCCATATCGACACTGATTCGGGGCTGGAGGACGGCATAGCCCCTTTCGACACGTTGTTGAGTTGAGTCCATTCGCGGGCGATTCAGGGGATGGGCCAAGGTTCCAATCAAACGCCGCGCTGTTCCATGCGGAAGTTGTGTATCTGCATCGAGAGTGATGACATAACGGATCGATGTCAGGCCTTTGGTTCCTTGTAGCGTGGGTAAATCGCCTTGGACAACTTCGTAGGAAGTATCGGTCGCACCTCGGAGCAATCGATTGAATTCCATCAATTTTCCACGTTTTCGCTCCCAACCCATCCAGCGTTGTTCACGTGCGTTCCATAGTCGGCGGCGATGCAAGAGATAAAATGGTCGGATACTCGCCGTACCGTGCCGCGCGTTTAACTCTTGAATTCCGGCAACTGCGGCCGACAGGAGTGTCGCGTCGTTCGGCATATTTGCTTGCGGCGCATCGGAAAAATCCGTTAACAGTGCAAATCGTAAAGCGGGGTCTTGGTTGGCCAGAAAGTGCAGCTCGAGTCGATGGATGAGTGTCTCGACCTCGGCCGTTGAACCGATGAGGGATGGGATGACGACCACGGCAGCGTGGTCGTAGGGGATCCCCGATTTCAACTCGAGCTTAGGCAACCGCCGGGGTGCCACGCAACTTGTGATAACAAGATTGATAAGGCTAACGGCCAATTCACTAACCGGCAGCAGCGACAGCAGGCCGATCAAGAGGGCGATTCCTGTTGAACTTCCCAGATGGATCGCCGCACAGGTCAATAGCAATACGAATGCCGCCGTCAGTACGCCGACCCCGCCAAAATAGGCGAGGCTCGGAAAAGCCAACAGCCAACGCCCAAATCGTTGCGAAAATTTGGGACGGTAACCGAGTGCTTGTTCGAAAATCGAACGTCCTTCATCGACCAAATAATAGCCGATATGGCGTCTTTCGATAAATCCCTCAGTCGCGGTTGTATTTTCGGCGAGCGTGACGCAACGCTTCGCAACCTCGACGTCGCTGAGCTTGGTCCGTTTCGCAAGATCTTCGATCACATGACGATAGCGATCGCGCGTCTCAAAATCCATCTGCGCATAAACATCGGCGGGGTCACACCGTAGGACTTGTTCGGCCAGATTTGTTTTTTCGAAGAAACTAACCCAGTCCAGGGACGAGATCAACCGCATACTCGTGATGACGTTGCCAATCGAAACTTGATTGGCGGCTTGGCGTTGGTGTTCCATCCGCACCAATTCGTGCCGCGTGGCCTCGTTTTCAATCAATTGCCGCTCCATGCGGCGGGCGTGAACCGCGAAATCGGGACCACGACGTTCTAGCTCTTCCAGAACGACGAGAAACAGCGGGGCACAGCCCGGCTCCGACGACAAATCAATATTCAAAATTTCATGCGAGTCCCAGTTCTCGACCAGTTCTATGGCCCGCAGACCACAGGCCCGCGTCGCCAGCATCTGTGACGCCAAGCGACGCAGGTTTTCGATCAAGACTAATCGCAGCATAATCGGCACGGCCCAGACTTCGCCGATAGATAACGAAGTCAGCGATTGAAGTTCATGAACGAAGCGGACAATCGTTTCCTCATCGAGAGAACTATCCGTGTGGGAGATCAACTCCATCGCAAAGCGATAGACCCTTGGCTCTCCGTGGGTCGCCATCGGTAATTCGAGCAGATATTTTCGCGGTAGGTCTTCATCGACCTCACGCAATTGTTCCTCGACGATGTAGAAATTATCGAGGAGCCACTCGGCGTCGGGCGTCACCGGTTCGCCAGCCTGCACGGACTTGGTGATCGCTTCATGCGCGCGGCGCAAGACCTGGGCGTTGTTTTCAAATCGGGCAATGAATTGATGGTCGCTTTTTCCAGCCTGGACCACTTCCGAGGCGGAAATCTGACGGGCATGCTGGGCGAGATGTTCCGAACTATAGGACTCTTGGCGTAACGCCTCGTCATGCGGTCGAATCCGCCATTCGACTCGGTCCGCCGACTCGTGGGCGACCTTTCCGAATCCATTCGTCATCCATTTCGTCCAGCGCATAGTCACCATCCCGTAGGTCTGCCAAAGTCGGCGTTGTTAGCGTGGTTTCCTTGGCCGCGTACCGACCGTGACGGTTACAATGCGACCCGTTCGAGCGTTATTTCCAGAGGAAAAGTTCGCATCACGACGTTGGACGCTTACCAGCTTTTGTTCTACGACCTGGGCGGGGCTTAAATGGCTTCGCACGTCGCTGACCAGGGTTTCTTCACTGGTAAGTGCAATGTCCAACATTTCGAGCGAATCATCGTCCGTTACGAAGCGTTCCTGCAATTCGGCAAAGCGTGGCATGTGAACCTCCCAAAAGGAAAAGTAAAGCTTACTCATTTTCATTTAATGCAATTTTCGTGCCAATCGGATGAATTTCCGCAGCCAATCTGGCAAATCGTTGTAAATTCCACTTGAACGGTGAACCGGAAATTCAAGATGGCGGAGAAAATTGCGACGGGAAATCCGTCGTAAGACCAGCGAAAAGCCGCTCGATTTCTCACGGTCAACCTTGTTAAATTCCCAATCAACTTGCCTGCGAGGAACTACGGATACCTACGAGCGATGCTTGAAATTTGCCGACTTCCTGGGTCAACTCTTCAGAGCAAGAAAAATTCAACGCATGTGTCCCGTGCGGAATCACCACCAAACGGCCCTCTGGCAGCAGAGCGACCATTTCTTCGACCCAGGCTTGCGGAATGATCGTATCGCGACCACCTCGGATAACGAGCGTCGGGACTTTCATCAGCGGGAGCTTGCTCTCGATCGGATCCTGGAGCGAGTATCTTAGGGTCACGTACAATCGCCGAATTCCGGTCGCCAGATAATCGCGAGCGACAATCGGCCACAATGACCACGGTTCACGGCAGAGATCCCGAAAGGCGTGCCAAATCTGCCATGGAATGGTTCGAGTTCGTGGATCCATTGTCGGGCTAACGAGGACTGCGGACTCAACGCACTGCGGATATCGCACCGCGAGATCGACAATGACTTGGCAACCCAGAGAGTTACCCAAAAAAACGGCACGGGTTAATCCGACTCTGTCCAGCCAATCCCGCAAACAGTCCGCCATTTCTGGAATATTCAACACTCGGTCGGGCCGGCCACTGTCGCCAAATCCCGGCAGTTCCGGAATCCAGACACGAAAGTGCGCAGCGAGGCGTTCCGCCGTTGGCAACAGGTAACGCGCCGACACGCCCAGCCCATGCACGAGGACAATATCGGGAACATAAAATTCTGACGGCTTGGTACGTGACGGCTCTGTCGAGACGAGCGTGTGGATCGCACAACCCTTTACGCAAGCCCAGAACGCCTGAAATGGTTTCGTCGTCGGAGCCATCATTCGTTTTTTCTGGAAGGGCAATCCGTTTCGTTGGAGGCATTCAACGCAAACGGTCGTGAATTCACCTTCGATTTCGTTCGCCTAATGTGGAAGCAAGATTTCGTTTTCATCCGCAATCGTTTTCTCATGACTCAAGTCAGCGTGAATCGGTTCGAGATTGCTATTGGCGGGACCGCATAGAACATGGCCATCCTTGTCGAACCGTGAACCATGACAGGGGCAGTCCCAAGTGCTTTCGTTGTGATTCCACTCCACCAATCCGCCGAGATGGGGACAAACGGCCGAGCATTCGTGCAAGATTCCATTTTCGTCGCGGAACGCTGCGACCTTGGTGAGACCTCGCCGAACGACTGCTCCGGTACCCAAGGTGATCTCTTCGGTCGAAGCGACATCGCCACCGGTCACCCAGGCACGGTATTGCAGCGCAGTGTTGAGGTTCTCTTGCAAAAACCGCTCGGCGGCGCGGAGGGTCTTGCGGGCTGGGTCGTAAAGATCGACCCAATGGTTCGGCCGACCGACGATTAAATCGGTGAGCAGAATTCCCGCAATCGTGCCGTGTGTCATCCCCTGGCCCGAATCGCCGGTGGCGACGAACACGTTGGGCGTGTCGAGTGGGTTTCGCCCGATGAAGGCCAAGCCGTCCATCGTTTCCAAAATTTGCCCGGACCATTGGCAGCGAATCTCGCCATTCACCGGGAACCTTCGACGGGTCCACTCTTCCAGTCGCCGATAGCGTTCTTCCGCATCATCGGCCTGACCGGTCCGGTGATCCTCGCCACCCACGATCAAGAGTTCTTCCGTAAGTGGGTCGCCCAGTCGTTTACCATTCGTCGATTCGTTGGAGGCGAGAGTTTGCAGCCGAACATAGTGATAAGGATTTTCGGTGTCCCAATAAAGAGCCTTGGTGACGGAACCTTTCGGAACGCCAAAGGCGACAACATAGCTCGTATAAGCGGCTTGCTTGGTGTGAATGGCGAGACGGTCATTGAACGGACTATTCGTCGCCACCACGACCGAATCGGCTGTGACGGTGAAGCCTTGGCTTGATCGGATGCTTGCTGGGGGACCACTCGCGATTTGTTGAGCATGGGTTTGCGTATAGATTTTTCCGCCCAGGCGGAGAATTGCCGCCGTCAGTCCCGCCAGATACTTTAACGGATGAAATTGTGCTTGCTGAGGAAATCGCAAACAATCGCCCGTTTCAAAGTTGGCCAGCGGTGCGCGGGCAACCATTTCCACGTGCGTGAGTCCAGCCCGCCGTGCGGCTTCGAGTTCATATTCCAAGAAGTTCAGCGCATTGTCGGGTGGCGCGAAAAGGTAACCGTCAAGCCGCGAAAAATCGCACCCGATCTTTTCCTGTAGGATGATGTCTTCGATGCGGTCAATTGCGGCAGTATGACTTTCCGCAGCCAGTCGAGCCCCATCGTGACCGTGCCAGTTTTCGATTTCGACATAGCGATCATCAATCGCGTTGGACAAGTGCGCCGTCGTGCGCTGTGTTTGCCCGCCACCGATCAGGCCATCGTCCAGAACGACGACCGACTTCCCTTCCCGCAGCAGGAGATACGACGTCGTTAAACCGGCGATGCCTGCGCCCACGATACAAACATCCACGGTCATATCGCTGTCAAGAGTAGCCTGAGCGGGGAGTTGTTGGGACTCCATCCACACCGATTCGGTCTGTTTCAATTTCGATTTCATATCCCAGGCTCCATGTTTGGGGGTTCAGGTATCACCTCGGGTTCTTCGATAGGCAACGGTGTTCGGGATTTATCCCCGGCTGCCACTCGCAACGGCGATTTCACCGGCGGTCGTGATGTCCTGCGCACCGGCCCGCTCGAAAATTTCCTTCGCGAGTTTGGTTTGCGCGTTGTCTTCGGAATGGACCGAGATGAGGGAACATCCTGATCTCACTTTGCCCTCATATTTCTTGGCCACGAATTCGGGGATTCCCATTCCGACGAGTGCCCCGGTGAGACCTCCGACCGCACCGCCGACCGCTGCACCGCCGAGTGCGGCCATGATCGGACCTGCGGAAATGAAGGGGCCTAGCCCCGGAATCGCCAGCGCGCCGATGCCCACCAGCCAACCCAAAGCACCACCCATCGCCGCACCAGCACCGACACCCGTTGCAGCTCCTTCGGGAGCCTTGGTCTTATGTTCGAGGGCAAAGTCGCGTGTGCCCCCTTTGTCAGCCAATAAAATCGAGATGTCGTTCCCCGTGAAACCAGCCGACCGAAGATTGCTAATGATCGTGTCGGTTTGTGTCGAGTTCGCAGTGCAAAAAACGGATTTTGACATGATGTACTCCTCTAAAAATAAAGTCCCAGAAAACGTCTTGACCACGTCAACGGAACGGGTCTGCTTGTTGTTCTGAATCAATCGTTGTTCGTGACTACTCGTTGTTGACCTCGAGGTGACTGTCAACTTTTTCGACACTGGCAATCTTGATCGCGATTTCTTCAATCATTTGCTTTTCCTGTTCGGAGACGACTGGACCGCAGAGGGTTACCTTGCCATCTTGTGTAATGATCTTGACATTTTGACCATTCACCGACACCTTGGCGGCCATCACTGCTTTACGAATGTCGGCGGTGGTCTTAATGTCGGTTTTGTTTTCGTTTTGATCAAATGGAGTTTTCTCCGCACCATTCTGGTCGCGAACATTCACCCCCGTGTTCGTACGATCAGCGGGTTCGACCTTGTTGGCGGGCATCTCAGGCGTGATCGGACGATTGACCGTAATCGTCTTGGGGGAGTCAGTGCCCGAGGCGGGTTGTTTGGTGTCATTGCATCCGACCGCCAAACTACACAGCAAACCGAGAAGGAGATTATTCATAATGTTTTCCTTGTGAAACAAAAGTTTTTCCATAATTACGAGCGAATCTTCTCAGGCAAAGTCGATTAAGAACCTCTCATTCCTTTCCGGAGACCGACTCCATTCAAAATTTTGTCGTCAACAAGCATGGAGCGTTGAAGTACGACCAGCGGATTTCATGACTTTACTTGGAAGCGTCGGGGGACTTACCGGTCAATTCGCCTGCTTTTTTTTCAAGGGCGGCGGCATCGGCTTTGACTTTGTCGGGGTCTACGGTCAGGTTGTAGTTGCGTTTGTTACTTCCCGGTTCAGGAAGACTACTATCAAACACAAACCAGCCCCGCAGGAACCCAACGGCAACGATGCAAGCCACCACGACAAATAGTATTCCGAACAGGGATGATCTGCGGTACATAGGAGACTCCTTTACTTGTACAAGCGGCGGGACGCCGCGTGTACGAGGGTATAATTTGCACCCCTTCGGGATGGAAATACTTGTGGATAAATGACAGGTATGCACTAGTGCATACCCTACGACCGATTGCTATTTCGGTATCACCGCTCCCGGTCCCGACTTGGGAGGTGCGGGTGCTGGGTTTGGTGCGGGTGCCGTTTTGGGCGGCGTAGGTGCGGGCGTTGGCACCGGAGCGAGTCGGGGCGGTGCCGGTGTTGGATTAGGTGCGGGAGCCACGGCTTTCGGCGGCGTGGGCGGATTCGGAGCGACGCGAGGTGTGTCGGTAATTGGCTTCAACGTCGTGACCGGTGGGTTTACCGCTGGGTTGGGTATCTGTCTCGGCTGAGGCTTAACATTGAAATCCGGTTTGGGAATCTCGTGTAGCTTCGGCAGGGCAGGCTCATTACCCGACTGAACGAACGGAGTCGCTGCGACCGGTGATGGCGAAAGTTTTGTCCGCATCGGGTCGGTATTGAATGTGGAGTTTCCGGCCGCAGGTGTTGGCGGCTGGCTTTCGGTTTTCAGCCGATCTTCGCGAAACTGATGCACCGCTTGGCTGTGTTGGCTCAACTGTTGGCGTTCGACCGTGTTGACGGGCTGAAATCGATAGGCCCCGTTTTTCGTGTTGACGACTTGATCGAGCGTTGCGGCCATCACGAGACTCTTGTCTCTCGATGTTGTCCCGTTCGAGATAAGGACTTGTTGATCGGCCCAGGTGCGTGGCGGTCGGGCGTTCTCGTGCTCGCGAAGATTCGTGTAATGGGTTTGAACAGTCTGTTCCCAATCGCGGTCTCGACGATGTTCCCATCGCTCATGGGCAAAGATCGGATCATATCCGTGATGCACGTTGTCGTAGGAATAGAGTGGGTAATAGCCCGCCGTGACGTAGCTCGTGGCGTAATAATCGCCAAAGTAGTAGTGTTGATAGTTCGGACGGAGAAAGAGACTGGCGGCGAACACGGCTGGATTGATGACCAGTGATGGCGTGTACGTGAAACCTCTTTGTGCGTAAACGCTTTGATCAAAATAAACAGGAGCGAATAAGACGCCACGACGTGCGACTGAATAATCGTAATAGCCATTGACGTAAACGTACCCTCGTGGTGTCCACCCATAGTGGGCAGGCACCCAGGCCCAATCGTCCTGACCAGTTACCCAATAACCCGGCCGCCACGCATAGCGGTTGTCCTGCGACACCCAAACCCAGCAGCCGGGCAACCATGTTTCGTCGGCCGAAGTCGCCGCGACACTGGGGCCAGCTTCAATCGACTGCGGCGGTTCAGGTAGATATTCGACCTCGGTCAACTTGGCATCGGCCCAATAACCGGACGTCCACTGGGCACCCTTTGACACCGCGCTCCAATAGCCGGGCATCCACTGCCGGCCTGGAGGAAGAGCACGCCAGATCCCGCTGACCCAAAGAAAATCCGCCCGCTCATCGTCCCAGGCAAAGTAACCCGGAATCCAGGCCACGTGTTTCCCTTCGGGTCGGAATTCCGGAGGCACTTCCTCAATCGGCGTCGGCGGTTTTTTGGGAACGATGATCCCTGGTTGGGGATCAAACGTGACCGTTTCCGCAAAGGCTTCGTGGACGGGGCCTTGGGTCAGAACTTGGACGCCCGCCTCGACTTTCAAGGGGTCGGGGTCCACAGCGACGGCGGCACGACCCACAAAACTCAGCGTCCCAG
>JAYUFG010000217.1:0-5600 GCA_043738845.1 Planctomycetaceae bacterium | reverse complement strand
GCCGGTCGTGCCCGACGTTGTCCCGGCGAGTTCGACCGAGGTTCCGCTAGCGACGGAGAGCGTCGCACCGCTGCCGACCGTCCCGGTCGTGGCGTTGTTGAGTTGGACATTTCCGCTCGTGACGGAGACCGTCACGCCCGCCGTGTAATTCTGTTGACCGGAGAGGATCAGCTTGGCACTCGCCGCTTGATTGTTGATTGTCGTGTTGGTGGCAAAGGAAATGGGAGCGGAAATCGTTTGGTTCTGCGTGACAGTGTTATCGACCTGGATGGTGGCGGAACCCGCGCCGCCGTTGAGCGTCAAGACACCCGCCACGCCGCCGCTGACAGTGTAGGCCCCGTTATTTAAGCCAGCGGCGAATTGCAACTTGTTGATCGTTTGCGGCGTCGCATTCAGGGCGACCGCTCCCACGCCGACGAGGTTATTGCCGAGCAAGGCGACATCGGTGGCGGTCGAACCGTTGGGAACATTTCCACTGGCCCAATTTCCGTTGCTATTCCAGTTGCCATTTCCATTCACAACCGCCCATTGGTTTTGCGTGCCGTTGATCACGACGATTTGTCCGGTGGAGTAATCGAAGAGTTGCGCACCAAAAGTTTTCCAAGCCAAGCTGCCCGTGAGCGACGGCAGGCTGATTGTCGTGAACGCTCCGCCCGGTGTGCCGTTCCAGTCGAACAGATCATACGTCTGTCCGGCTCCGTAGGATGGTCCGCCGGAGAAATTGGACACGTTCAGCGTACCGCCAAACGTAACATTGTTCAAACCGATGGCCTTGTCATAAATGCTGGTCGATTGCAGTTCAAAATTGCTGATCGAGCCAGCGTTCAGCGTGAGATTTCCGCCGACATTTAACGTGCCAGGCGAATTGCCGGGTGCGAAGATGCCGCCACTTTGCACGGTGACATTGGCGGAAAGCGTACCCGACCCGCCGAGCGTCGCGCCCGACTGCACGGTCACGATCCCGGTGCCCGTATTGCCGGAACCATTCACGAGCAGCGTTCCTCCGGAGACAACAATGTTGCTCGAAGTATTTCCCCAGGTGTTCGCGCCACCGAGTGTTAAAGTGCCGGTGCTCGATTTGGTGAGGGTCGAACTTGCGGCGATGCTCATCGGACCATTGAGAGCTAAGGAAGAACCGGCCAGGACATTGATCGAACTGCTAGCGGCGACGGTGACGGGACCAGCGAACGTGTTGCTGCCGTTCTGATTGTAGATCGCACCGACGCCGCCGCTGCCGGGATCGTAACCCGCACCCGTGATCGACAACGGTTCCGCCGTGGTGTAGTTGACCGAGCCGGAAATGCTCAGAGAGGCTCCGTTGTTGACGGTCGTTCCGGCTGCGGCAGTTCCTAATGCACCATTGAGATACACGCCGAGTACGCCGTTGTTGATGACAGTCGGCCCAGAGTAGGTGTTGACCCCGACCTCGGCCAAGTATAGGTATGTTCCGCCCGACTTCGTCAGCGTCCCTCCCCCAGAGAGCAGTGCTTCAAAATAATACAAAATGATCGGTGTACTTTGCACAACTCGACCCTGTTCGACGGTTAAATTGCCACTGCCGAGGTCAACCGTGCCCGTGCCCGTCAATGCTTTGGTATACAAAGACGACGCGTTGAGCTGGAGCGTCGCCCCGCTGGCGACGACGATTTCACTCGTGCCATTGGGGATCGCATAATTGGCGGCGACGGACAAGGTGCCACCGTTGATGATGGTTTTGCCGGTGTAGGTGTTGTTCGCATTACCCAAGACCAACGTGCCCGCGTTGACGTTGATGCTGCCGGTAAACGTGAGGGGCATGTTGAGCGTGGCCGTGCCGGAGCCATCCTTAACGATGCCCGACGTCCCATTGATCGCCGCGCCGGAGGCGGGTGCCGCGCTAAGGTTGTAATTGTACTGACTGTTGAAATAGACCGAGCCAGGCGCGACGGCGGACGCCAGTGTGACGTTCGTGGTTCCTGCCCCGGAACTTCCTTGATCGCTGAAGACAACATGCTGCCCATCGAAGTATTTTCCCAACGTCGCGACATTGCTTACGTCTTCTCCGTTGTGCCAATTGGCGGTGCTGTTGATGTTCCACGTTCCGCCCGCCGATTGGGACCAGCCGAGCGTGGTCTTGCCCGACCAAGCGAGTCCGTAAGGAATGACAAAACCGCCCGACTCACCGGAGGTCACACGAAGTTGATATTGATGTCCCTGCGTTAAGGTTGTGAAAATCGTTTGCGTGTTTACAAGTGTGCCGCTGGCCGACGCGACGGTGACCGGCGAGCCGACAATTGTGATATCAACCAGAGCCAAATTCAGATGATGGAGGGCAGCCGCATTTGCGTAATCGGCCCCAGAGGGCACAAAAATTTTTGTGGTGTCGATTTTCACATTCCAGACCAACGTCGCCGAAAACGCCTGTCCGGCCCAATCGCCGTTGAGTGTGTAATTGCCGATGACCGCGCCATTGGAACTGAGCGTCGCGTTGGCAAAATCAAAGCCGGTCGAGCCGACGACCGTATTTCCGGCGGCATGTTTTTCTCCCGCGTTCAGGATCATGTAGCTATTGCGAACATTCAGTTGTCCCGCCCCACGATTGGTATCGAGTCCGTTGGCGTTTTGATTAGCGACATAGTTAGTGATCGAACTTCCGTCGGTGTTGAAGGCGATGCGGTCGGCACCGGCCATGATCGCCGCCCGCAGCACTTGGGGCATCTCGGCGTGATAGATCAACTGTGCCCCGTTGTTGGGATCGGTAATGCTGCCGAGTGAGCGGGTGGGGTCAATCGTGTGAACGTACTGGATCAGATCGGCGAGTGCGGCCGAAACGACCGGAGCGGCATAGCTCGTCTCCTCGTTGGAGTTGGTACTCGACGCGCGACCGGGCACGACGATGTCGAGTTTCGCCCGTCCCGTAGCGTAAATACTCCCCGTGAAAAGATTAGCCGTCCCCGGAATGTGGGATTGGCTCGTCACGCCGACCGAGATGTTGTTGAAGCCCTCGTTCATAAAAACATATTTATAAATCGAACCTAGGCTGCTATTGGGAATTCCCGCGACCTGCAACACGTCCTGTGAATCGACGACGTAGTCCATGCGGATTAACGCATCGACGGTGTTGGTATAGTACTGAATCGGCGTGCCATCGGTGTTAAAAGTACCGAAAGCTCCCGCCCAACTGTGATTGACAATTCGACTTCCGGCAATCGTCATTTGTGGTGGAGTATTACTCGATGTATTGTGGACGGTAACGGTAACGAGCGGCGCATTCAAGAAACCAGATGTAATCCAATTACCAGCTTGATATACTTCAATCATCGAAACACCCGCCGCTATGGACGTCGAACTCCCAACCATGTTTTGTGCGACGTTCGTGGAGTGCGTCGATAAACCGACGACACCCGTCACGTTCGTAAATGTTTTGCCAGCGAATTCAGGCAAGGTTGTGTCGGGCATGTATTGCGAGCCGTTGCTTTGTAGTGCCGCCTCGACGAGCGTCAGCACGACGCCGGTCCCGGTGGGCAGAGGTCCGCCGAGGCTGGCCAGTTCGGCACCGAGAGTTGTATATCCCACTTCGTCGGGAACGGTTCCCGTTGCGCCTGCCCTTGAAACGTACAGAAACCCAGCGAGCGTCAGGGCGAGAAGTGGAATGAGGACGCGGCGCATAAGCGATGACCTAACGGTTCGCGTCATTCCCTACGCGGAGAACAGAAAAGCAAGATAAGTCGATTCGGCGTGAGCGAAAAAAGACCGGAACTCAGACACCCCGTAGCCTTGGGGTATTGAATTGTCACGGCGGACGATTCGCCTCATCCATTATAGTCGGTTGATGCAAATCGGGCAATCAATTTGCAAACCCGAAAAAACGCCATTTTGTCGGGCTTTTCCGGACGTTTTTGACCAGACTACTGGTCGATCTTGCAATCAGGATGCTTTTCCTCGAATTCCCGGATCGCCGTCGGCGTAAGATGGGTTCCCTTCGCATAGATTCGCTTGAGGGCCGGAAGCCCGTCGAGCTTCGACAATCCGTCGTCGGTCAGGGCCGTATTCGACACCCACAAGACTTTAAGCTGCTTGAGATTCTTGAGCGGTTCCAACCCTGCGTCCGTGAGCTGCGTGTCGTCCAGGCCGAGCGTTTCCAACTGCGTGACCTCGGACAGGTGAACCAGATCGGCGTCACTCAACGTGACCCCTTGCAGGGAAAGATAGTTCAATTTTGGCAATATCTTCAGCTTGGCCAAGCCGGGTCCGCCCACCTTGGTCCCGCTCAAATACAACTTCGTTAAACTCTGACAGGGTTGCAAAGCCTCCAGCCCCTGATCGGTGACCTTCGTCCGATTGAGCCACAGGAATTGCAACTTCGGGAGCTTGCCAAGGTGTACGAGACCCGCGTCTGAAATCTGCGTATCGTCCAGCCCCAGTGTTTCCAGTTTATCGAGCTTGCTCAAGTTTTCCAGGTCCGAATTGGCGACCTTCAGCCCGCGCAGCGAAAGGTTCGAGATGTTTTCGAGTTTGCGAATATACCGCAGCCCCTCGCCCGTGACCTTGCTCTGACCGAGGTACAGTTTTTCCAACCGCGTGAGTTCTTGAATCTGTGCCAAACCGTCATTTCCAATAGGAGATCGCTCCATCGACAGCCAAGTTACGTTTGGCAAATCGACGAGGGGCATTAAATCGCGATCAGTCCCCTGCCACGTTTCACCTAATCGCACTTGATACGAATCACGCTCTGGCGACGCCTGATAGGTGATCGTTCCCCCCAGTGCGCTAATTTTGCTCGAAGCGTCCCGCACGCGCGTCGTCCGTTCGTCCCGCAACACGATAATCGCCCGCTCCCCCAATGGGTCTTTTCGAGCGGCGAGTATTTCCAGAGCGGCGTCAGCTTCGTTCCGCGCGGTGCGATCTTCACGAAAACAGATCGCCCGCAAGACCTCGATGCACCGCCATCCCGCCTCGCGGTTGGCCGTCTTGGCGAAGTCGAGCGTCGGACCAATTGCTGCGCGGCCGAGCGTTGGCAGTTTTCGCGTTGCGGTTTCGCGATCACGAAATGAGTTGCTATCGAGCTTCGCAACCCAATCACGAACCACGTCCGAAGAAACGGGTTCACTCTCGGACGACGTACCGGTCCCTTCTTGGGCAGTCAGGCACATCGCCCAAGACAAGCACCCGACGCACAATGTCAGGCGGACGAGTATCGCCAGAGAATTGTCAAAGTAGGAAAAGAAATGATGAATGGTGAGCGATGAACGATGAATGGGAGCGAGTACCGGTAGAGAACTGTTCATGTCAGAGCCTCCAAGGCTGAAATCGGCGAAATCATCATCCAGTTGGGGCTGTACGCAATCGCAATACGCAATTCCCTAACTCCACCCCAATTGTACTCCATCTCGCCCGGCCAAGTTAGTCTGTCACGAAATCGCTGAAATACACGCGACCTATTGGGTCGTTCCAACTGGCCGATCTGGCCCTTCTGGAAGACTGGTCAAGCACGGTAATTTTCGCACTCCGGACTTTTGTTTCGGGTGCAAGTCGCGGTTTGTTTTTATGAAGCGTTTTGGTAGGTGGCGGACTGGGTGAGGCGGCGGGACCAGAAGCGTTCACAGACGGTGGTCTGGCTC
>JAYUFG010000216.1:0-14920 GCA_043738845.1 Planctomycetaceae bacterium | reverse complement strand
TTCGCTCAGGCGTCGATCACCTTTACGCTCCGGTTGTTCAAACGTTTGTCGCCCAGGTCGATCCCGTTCAACTCTTCGGAAATTCCTTCACACATCATTTTGCTCCAGGCTATTTTGGCAGTTCAGGACTACCGATAGCCGTAGCGCAAATCTTGCGCCGTTTGTGGGGATTATTGGGGGAAAACTGAAATAGTTGTGTATAAATGACAGACCACTTCACCCGTGGCTACGGCCCTTCGCCCCTGCCGGGGAGGGTCCAATAATTTTACTTCAATCGACTAAACTCTTTCTAAAAACAAAACCGGTTGCGAACGGTCCGCGAGCCGACCGGCTAACGTGAGTAGTTTCGCGATGCAGATCGTACAAAATCATGACAGTATGTCCTTTGAACCGTATTTATCTTGCCGATTGGGGCGGTTTTATCGGGCACACTTAGCGAATTCGACCGCTTGCTCCACCCACGACCGATGGTCGGCGTTTCCACGATTCGGTAGGATAAAAGCATTCGCCGTCGCCCTGTGGAAGTTTCTGTCCCGTCCTTTTCCGAGAGCGTGAACCATGCCTCGACTTAATTTATCGGTCCTTGTCGGTGCCGCGTTGATTTCGCTGATCTGCTATCGAGCGCAGGAACACAATTCTTCGCTGCGGATGTTTCAGCGAGCATACAGCGAAATTGCCGATCACTACGTCGAGCCGCAAGACGAAACCGAATTGATTGAGGCCGCCATTCGCGGCATGGTCGGCCAACTCGACGAAAACAGCCACTTTGACAGTCCCGAACGGTCCCGTGAATTGCATTCCGAACTGCATCAACAATTTTACGGAATCGGCATTGAGGTCGAATTCAATTCAGTGACCCAAAAGGTTCTCGTGGTCAGCCCCGTCGTGGGAAGTCCCGCGTATGAGGCAGGCGTCATTGCCGGAGACTGTATTTTGGAGATCGACGGCAAGCCGACGAAGGGGATTCCATTTGATAAAATTGTCAACCTGATTCGTGGTGATAAAGGGGTTGCGGTCGAATTGCAAATCGAGCGGACCGGCGAGGACAAACCGCTTAAGTTTTCCATTGTGCGGGCGATGATTCGCGAGAACTCGGTCCTGGGAGACATCCGGGACAGCAGCGGCAAATGGAATTTTACTCTGGAGCAGCATCCCGAGATTGCCTATGCACGAGTTACAAAATTCGGTGAACGGACGGTGGAGGAACTACAAACGGCTTTGCACGACTTGAAAAAACAAAGCCGTATTAAGGCCCTGATCATTGATCTGCGAGGCAACGGCGGTGGATTTCTCGATACGGCCGTGGCAATGTGTAACATGTTCTTTAAGGAGGGCGATATTGTCAGCCTGCGCGGACGGGACAAAACGAAGCCGCGTGCCTATCGGGCTGACGGGTCGGCGGAATTCACCGATTTTCCGATGGTCGTCCTTGTCAATCGAGGGAGCGCAAGTGCGAGTGAAATCGTGGCCGCCTGTTTGCAAGACCACAAGCGGGCAGTCATCTGTGGCGAACGAAGTTACGGCAAAGGAACCGTGCAAAATGTGATCCCGCTGGAAGGGGACCATAGCTTGAAACTGACAACATCACGCTACTTTCGTCCCAGTGGAAAGAACATCCATCGCATGAAAGAAGCGAAAGAGACCGACGAATGGGGTGTCCTGCCTGAGCCGGACCTGGAGGTCAAACTCAAAGATCAAGACATCGTTAAACTAATGAAAGCCCGTCGCAATCGAGATTTGCATCGCGACGCAGCCACTCCCGACAGCGACGACGAACCCGAAACCACTCCCTTTTCGGACGAAGCCTTGCAAAAGGCGGTTGATTACTTAACAACGAAAATGAAAAGCCCCTAGAATAATCCATTACGACACCGCTCGTTGACGACGTTCGAATAACTCTCGCTCCGCTGCGCGTCGCGGCTAACCGACTCTTGCATTTCCTATTCCTTGTTCACTGTTCATCGCTCACTGTTCTCTATTCATCCTTCATCGCTCATCATTTCCCCTCATGCTCTCCTCCACTCTCCCGCGACTCGTCGAACAAATCCGCCGTCTCGTCGAACCCGACGCGGTCCTCTCCGCCCATTCCGACCGTATGGTTTACGAGTGTGACGGGTTCGTCATCGAAAAGAACTGTCCTGATGTCGTCGTGTTTCCTTCCAGCGTGGAACAAATTTCCGCGATTGTGAAATTGTGCAACCAGTATGATGTGCCGATTGTCCCGCGAGGGGCGGGCACGAGTCTGGCGGGCGGCTGTTTGCCCGTCGGTGGCGGTGTAATGCTCGTTCTCACGCGGATGAAAAAGATCATCGAGATCAATCACCGTGATCGGTTTGCCATTGTCGAGCCGGGCGTCGTGAACGTGTGGCTCACGAACGCCCTCAAAGGAAGTGGTTATCACTATGCTCCCGACCCTTCGAGCCAAGGTGCCTGCACCATCGGCGGCAACGCGGCCACGAATTCCGGCGGTCCTCATACCCTTAAATACGGCGTCACGGTCAATCACGTTTTGGGGATCGAGGCGGTCATGGCCGATGGCTCGATTGTGCAATTCGGTGGGCCGTGTGAAGATTCGCCCGGTCTCGATTTAGTCGGTGCCCTGGTCGGGAGCGAAGGGACGCTCGCGATTGTGACGAAAGTGTGGGTTCGTCTCACTCGTGATCCGGAAGGTTGCCGTACGATGCTCGGCATTTTCGACTCGGCCGAAGATGCGACCAATGCGATCAGCGCGATCATCGGCGAAGGGATCATTCCAGCCGCCCTCGAAATGATGGACCAAGGCATCGTTCACGCCGTCGAACAGGCATTCCATTTTGGCTTTCCGCTTGATGCTCAAGCCGTCCTACTCATTGAAGTGGACGGGCTTGAGGCGGGTCTCGACGAACAGCGGGATCGGGTCGTCGCACTCTGTACGCAAAACGGCGCGCGAGAGGTTCGCCAAGCGAAAGACAGCAAAGAGCGACTCTTGCTGTGGAAGTGTCGTAAGCAGGCATTCGGCGCGATCGGGCGTTTAAGCCCTTCTTATTGCACGCAAGACGGCGTCGTTCCCCGCACGAAACTTCCGTATATTCTCAAACGAATCATTGAGATCGGCGAGAAACACAATATCCGCATCGTCAACGTTTTTCACGCGGGCGACGGAAACATTCATCCGATCTTGCTGTTCGATGAACGGGACAAGGCCCAAACAGAACGGGTACTCTTGGCCAGTACGGAAATTCTCGACGAGTGCATTGCCTGCGGCGGCAGCGTGACAGGCGAACACGGAATCGGCGTCGAAAAAATCAGCTTTATGAAAAAGCTGTTCACCGCCGACGATTTGCAAGCGATGAATAATTTACGGCTGGCGTTCAATCCGACCGGCCGGCTTTCGCCCGCGAAAATGCTCCCGACCGCCGGTGCCTGCGGCATGGAGCAAGTTCACCCCGGCCGCCGGGCGGCGTTGTAATACGAGAGTCCGAATTATTTTTGGTAGGACTTATTTGAACCTTCGACTCTTTTCCCACTCAATCCGCACCATTGCTCGTTGTTAATTGTAGGAACAGATTTTCGAGTGACGTTTCGGGCAAAGACCGTTCGCGGCGCAGTTCGGCAAGCGTTCCCAAAAATTTGAGAACCCCTTGGTCAATGATCCCGATGCGGTCGGCGATTTCCTCGGCAATGTGCAATGTGTGCGTGGACATGAAGACCGTGATTCCCTGCTGGGCTTTTTCCTTCAACAGGTCCTTGACGATTCGCATACTGCGGGGATCGAGTCCGACCATGGGTTCGTCCAAGACCAGCACGGCCGGGTCGTGCAACATCGCCGCCGCAAAGACCAATCGCTGTTTCATCCCATGCGAATAGGTCTCCGCCAACTGATCGACAAAATCGGCTAGTTGAAAGTGGTCGATCTCCCGCGCGAGGTTTGCCTTCGTGACATCGGGCGAAAGGTTGTACATATCGGCGACAAACTGTAAAAACTCGCGGCCACTCAGCTTGTCGTACAAGAACGGTTCGTCGGGAACGTAACCGACGACGGAGTTGGCCGCGCGAGTGGCGGTCGTGATGTCGTGCCCGCTAACACGAATGGAACCCTGCGAAGGCCGCAATAGGCCGACGAGCAATTTGATCGTGGTCGTTTTGCCAGCCCCATTGGGACCGAGAAAGGCAAAGACTTCGCCCGGCCGGACGGTGAGGGTTAGTTCGGACAAGGCGGTTTTCTGGCCATAGTCGCGGCGCACATGGTCGAATTCAATCATTCGTCGGTTCCGTCGTCGCGTTTTTCTACCGATGCCCGGCGAATGAACGTGAGCTTGGCGTTCAGCAATCGCGATTCTTGTTTGAGGACGAGACCATCTTCACGGACCCAGACTTGCCCTTGTAAGTCTTGCGGCCCACCCGCGCCTCCTTGGCGAGTGTACTCGATGACGCGGCTGCGCCAAGCTTTGCCGCTCCAGGAAATTGGTTCTTCCCGAGCGACCTCGGCCCGCATGTACTCAATCGGCATGGTCGGCTGCAACGGACTAAAAACGGGCAAGGTCCAAGCCTGACCGAGTCGCAAGTCGGGTAAGCGTGATTGTGGCACGAGCGATTCGCTGAGAATTGTCTCTGAGGCCAGAGGAAACCGCGACGTAGGCAACTCGATGTTTCCCATCGCCACGGCAAAGACTCTCAATTCACCCTCTTTGACCTCGCCACTGAGATAGATAAAGTTTGGGATGTCGCCCCACCGCACGCGAGCTTCCAGCCGCTTCAGATGATCCTGGTCGTTGATTTCAAACACGCTGCGGATTGTGGCACCGGTCGGCGGAAAGCCAGCGAATTCGGCGGGCAGAATTTTTTTGATTGCATCGGGAAGGATTTGCTGAATCGGAAACTGGTTGAATGTCAGCCGATTGTGGATCTTCGTCATTCCATCGGCGTCTTTTTTGAGACGTGTTTCCGAGTCGCCAATTTCGCGGTCGTTCAAGTACAAGACCCAGGAATTGGGAACGGACTCGTCGGAGTTGGCCAAGATCGCGTGATAGTTGGGCGGTTCTCCCCGACTCAACTGCGGGACAACTTTCTCGATCGTCAACCACGCCATCGTGGCCACCCATAGGACAATGACGACGGGAGTAAACCAACGTGAATCCATTTTGGAACGACGATTTCAGCGGTGACGGGCGGAGGCGATTGCACAGCAGCGGTGCATTCATCGCCCACCTTTAAGATACCCGAAACTGTCTATTATCGCGAACGGAGAATCGACCGTTTTGGTTAAATTGGCGTCGATTTTCGGGAAAAAGAGATGGAAATGCCGAGTTCGCCAAGCAAGCAGTGAGAAAGTGTGGAAAGCGGATTAAATGTGCCACCACCAAATGCGTTAGCCCAGAGGTCGTGGACTTGATTGATGAGTCCCAGCGTGAACAAGGCCCCGATGAACGCCAAAATGCCTTGGCTCCAATCACTCGCCCTAACGGACGATTCCACCAAAGTCGAATCCACGAGTGTCGGGTGATGCGATTTTCCCAACATCGCGACGACCGACGATCCAACCGCTGCGGCAAACGTGACCGCCATTAGCTCTCGCAACGAAAAACGAAATTGCAAACGCCGTTTCAGACGTGTCCAAACGGTCGGCGGCAATTCTTGGGAGTCACTCATTGGGGATCGGTTTGCTGAGGTGCATTGGCAAGTTACCCAGAATCAAGGCCGTTCGTATCTTTCAGTTCGAGAACGTGATCGACAGTTGCAAGATCGTCGCCAGCGACACCCAGACGAAATAGGGAACTTGAGCAATGGCGACCCAGCGATAGCGGGGCCACACGACAATGGCCGACCAGACAATCGTACTCCAAACGAGCAAAATATCGACGGCCGCTAGGGGAAGATTCCGCAGGCCGAATTGAATTGGCGTGAAAATCAAATTGGTCGCCAAATTGATTGCAAACGGGACCGCAATCCACCACTCGATTTTGCGGCGCAACGCTTGCACGAAGAGGAAGCCAAAGCTGACCACGATGATCGGATAGAGAATTGTCCAAATCAGGCCAATCGTCGCCGGGGCGGGCGTCCACGACGGCTTACTCAGCGAGTTGTACCATTCGATCCAGGTCATGGTGATTTGATTTGGTATTTGTGTGGAGACGCCTACTCACCGATTTGAAGTCGAATCATGGGATGGGTCAGTGGCTGATCCTCCGCTGACGGACGTCGGGTTGTTTGTCGGTTCGGCGTACGACACAGTTCGACACCGCGACTGTCTCGCTACCCGTCATCTTCATCAAAGAAATCGTTCGAGACTTCTTTCAATTCGTACAACTTTGTCAGGTTCACACCGACATTATGTTCGATCATCAGTTCGGCGAGTTTCGGACCGTCAATGAGAACAACTTTTTTGCCCTCGATTCGGTCGACAAAGTCGAGAGCCTCTTTCGTGAACTGGGACGTGGTTAAGATAACGCCTTTTTTTGCGCGGATGTAATCCATGCTGCCGACGAAACCCTGAACCACGGGTCTGCCGACTGAACCATCCCAGCGTTTGGCTTGGATACACACCACGTCCAGCCCCAGTTTGTCTTCCTTAATGATTCCGTCGATTCCGCCATCGCCGCTTTTCCCCGTAACCGTCGCTTCGCCCGTGACACCACCGTAACCCATCGCCCGCAACAATCGGACGACGACTTGCTCGAAAAATCCTGGTGAACACGCATTTAATTTCGCCAAGAGTTCTTCCACCGTCGCTTTTCGAAGCGTGTTGAACGAGGCGTCCAATAACTCCAGTGGCGTTTGTGTGCTTTCAATAACCGTCGCATCTTCGCGTTCGCCGTCGTCGCCTGGGGTCTGACCGATGAATTTTAGGTAGGATGGGAATTGTTTGAGGAATCGACAATTGACGATTGTCGGTTTCTGTTTGAGAACATTTTGGCCCAATGCCGAAATGCTAACCCTGCCGCGAGAAGGATTGATGATTAACTCAGCGTTCTTCAAATGGGTCTTAGCCCAGGCCACACGATTGTTAAAAGGCGATTGTTGGCCGCTTGGCAAGAGTTGGCGACGATCTTCGTCCGTTAATTGGAATCCTATCGCCAATGTTTCCGTCAATTCTCGCATCGTGCGTTCTTGCCCATCCTGTAGAGCTTCCAAAAACGGTAGCATTACGGATTGGAAGTCAGGTACGGCCACGGGTTGCAATCTCCAGAAAATAAACCAGTAAAATGCACTCGCCGCAGGGGCGGTATGACTGTCGTTGTCGTTTCTCGTTTTCCGATTTACATTTCCAATTTGTTTCGGATTTCGTTTGGCGATCCTGCCGCCCTTCGTTCCGATCAACTCAAGACGAATGTGCCCAAGGTAGTGTCTTTCTCGAAGGCGTCGATGTCGCTGAAGCGCGCCCGAAAAATCGCGACGACTTGGCCGGTCGTGCAGTTTCCAAACTGCAGCCAGACGACCTTGGGAGGACAACCACGTAGCATACTCAAATTGTTATAGTCTTCGTCTTTGGTCACAATTGCGAAACCATTCCGTAGGGCATAATCCCAGATTTCATTGTCATCGGAACACTCCAGAGCCGTCGATTGAACATGAATTTAGCCAGGGAACAAATTGGCCAATTCGTTGACCAGCTTCGGTGACAAGTTTTGATCGAAGAGGAGCTTCATGCGACCGCGACCGTCATGCACCGCTCGCGTTCCGCAGCGAAGGCGAAGCAGGCTTGGATGTCGTCGGGTGTCAGATAAGGAAAGTCGTCCAGAATCTCGGCGACCGTCATCCCCGCCGCGAGATACGACAGTACGTCAAAGACGGTCATGCGCATACCGCGAATGCACGGGCGACCACCCCGTTTGCCAGGTTCAATCGTGATCCGAGATCGCCACGATTCATTCATTGGAAAAATTCCTTTCCACGTTGCCCTATCGAATAACAAAAGCAAGCTCTCACACATTGTACTCGATTTTCAACGAGCTTTCGAATTGAATCCACGGGAAACTAATCGCGGGTGGAAACAGCGACAACCATTCAGCGGTTTTCCGATTCACATTTCCGATTTGTTTCGGATTTCGTGCTTCGGTTTTTGAGTTTGCAACGAACAGGGGGCTTACACCCCCCGCTCGACATTGGACTATCGGTCAATCTCGCCCATCACGACGTCGAGCGAACCCACAATCGCCGGGACGTCGGCGATGAGGCAGCCGCGACATAGTTCATGCGTGACGGAGAGATTGCAGAACGAACTGCTGCGGGCGCGGGCACGCCAGGGAATCGCGGTCCCGTCGCTGACGACGTAAAAACCCATCTGGCCACGAGGGCACTCGGTTTCGAGATAGGCTTCTCCCTTCGGCATTTTTTCGGTCAGCTTGACCGGTTGCCCCCACGAACCCTTGGCCGTGCTGTAACGATCAATCGCCTGACGGACGAGGTCAATCGACTGCATCACTTCCAGCATTCGCACATAGAACCGGTGCCAACAATCGCCGAGTACCGCCTGCGACGGAACGGCCGGATAAACATGGTCCTTCGGATAGTGTCCGTTCTTCTGCACGATCACTTCGAAGGCATATCCGTCGTACATTTCGGTATAGCGTTCTTCGCCGTCGCGACGCAGGTCTTGATCGACGCCGCTGCCCCGCAGGACAGGACCAGACGTTCCATAGTCGATCGCCATTTCGGGCGTGAGGATGCCGACGCCCGCCGTGCGGCGGACGAAAATCGCATTCGTCGTGAGGAGCGTGTGATACTCGGTGATACAAGGCAGCAATTGATCGAGAAAGTCGGAGCATTTCTTCAACCAACCCGGCGGCAGATCGGCCGTCGCGCCGCCGACGGTAATATAGCTGTAGGTCAGCCGGGCACCACAGACTTCTTCAAATAGATCGAGAATTCGTTCGCGTTCGCGAAAGGCATACAAGAACGGACTAAACGTCCCAAGATCGAGACCATACGCACCCATCCCGACAAGGTGGCTCGCAATCCGATTAAGTTCGGCGATGAGAACGCGGAGATGCCGACCCTTCTCAGGCACTTCGACCTTCATCAGCTTTTCGACTGCCAAGGCCCAGCCGAGATTCATATTCATCCCGGCGAGGTAATCCATCCGGTCGGTGTACGGAATCCACTGGCGATGGGTGAGGTTCTCGCCGATTTTTTCGGCACTGCGGTGGAGATAACCGATATGGGGCGTGACTTCGGAAACGATTTCGCCGTCGGTCCGCAGCACGAGCCGCAACACACCGTGCGTGCTGGGGTGCTGCGGCCCCATATTGACGAGCATTTCGTCGGTACGGACATCAAACTCAATAATACGTGGATCGTCGAGGGTAGTGGACATGGGGGGAAATGATGAATGGTGAGCGATGAAGGATGAATGATAGGTAGGTCAGGTACCCCGTACCTGACAAAAACGATTTCTACGTCAGCAAACTCTTGACGCGGACGGAGAATTTTTTCTTAGCGATGGAAACGGTTACGTCGTCTCGGGATTTCAAAATTCGTTTCGTGGCATATTGAGCGGTCGATGTTCCTCGTGGCGACCGGGGATCGGAGAGTGTTTCAATCGAGCGATCTGCAAGGTCGATGATCCAGTACTCGGGAATTTGTGCGGCAGCGTAGATATGGGCTTTCATTCGATCCGTTCGCGAGGTCGCATCGGCGACTTCGATCAAAATTAAAATATCGCTGGGGCCGGGATGTCGCGTGCGGTAGGTGGAGTTTGAACCCTTCACGATTGCCAAGTCTGGCTGTGGTTCGCTGGTCGAAAGCGTGACCGGTTGCTGTATGCGCACATAAGTACGCTCTGGAACGCGGCTTGATAACTCATCATGGGTTACTGAAACCACATAGGCGTGTGGCGGACTGATCGAACTCATCATCACAAGGACGCCATCAAGCAGTTCAACCCGGTCATTTTCGCCCAACACACCCGCATCGCCCAGGGCGTGATTTTCTGCGACGGTGAACCGACGAAGGGGTAATGAGTCGATGGCGAGTATCGTAGACTCAGCATATATGTTTGTAGCCATAACTGAATCCGCCAATTCTTCCAAGCACACTCGCCCCTAGATATTTTTTGCAAAACCCTAAAAGTGAATTCAGAGGCACTGAAATCCGTAAATTACCGTCCTCGAATCCCGTGATACTCCAGCGGCTGTTCGTAATCCTTGCGCAGCGGATGACCAACCCAGTCTTCGGGACAGAGAATACGGCGGAGATTCGGGTGACCGACAAAGTTAATGCCGGAAAGGTCATAGACCTCGCGCTCGTGCCAATCGGCCGTACTCCATACGCCACTGACGGTCGGGACGTCGGGGATTTCACCGGTCTGATCTTTCTTCCAGCGCGGCAGAATCACTTTCAACACGAGTGATGTGCGATGCTTCACACTCCACAGGTGATACACCACCTCGGTGTGCGGCTGCCAAGTGACTTTGGCCGCCTTCTTCGCGTCGGGTTCAAAGTAATCTACGCCCGAGATGCAACTGAGCATGTCGAACTTGAGATCAGGTTCGTCACGCAGATAACGACAAACCTCGACGAGACCGCCGGGAGAAACTTCGATCCAGGGGTCGATGTTCTCAAAATTCGCGCCGGTGATTTTGTCACCGAAATTTTTTTTCAGTCGATCAAGAAAGGCTTGGCCGTTCATGGGTGTTTTCTAGTAGGGACGATGAAAAGATATGCTCGTTGTATTCTTGTAGGTCAGGTACGGGGTACCTGACCTACAACATGTTTAATGAATGCTCAAAACGGGCCGCTCGCCCGCCACCAGGGGTGGACCGCGCTCGCTCGTGGACCGATCATGGCTGACCACGCGGACCCAATCGAGATCGCCCCGTCGCCAGACATAAGCAAAGCCCACGAGCAGGACGGCGAAGAAGACGCCGATGTCGGCAATCGACAACAGGGCGATTTGTTTTGCATCCGCCACACGTTGCGTTACCTCGGAGGAATCTCCCCTGGGCGTGGTCGAAGGTTTAGCAGGAACGCCCAACTCGATCATGACCTCTTGTGCGGACGCCGCCGAGAGACGTTCATCCATGAGGTGGGTACTCTTGCCGAAGACGGTCGCCCAGGGAAAGAAAAACGCCACTTCGACATCAAAGATAATGAACAACAATGCGACCACATAAAACCGCAAATCAAACTGCACAAAACTGCTGCCGATCGTCGGTTCGCCACACTCATAAACTTCGAGCTTCTCTTTGTTGGGAGAATTAGGCCGAAGAAATTTGCCGACGAGGAGATTAACGAAAATGAAGATGCCAGCGAACGAGGCGAACAATGCTAGATAACCGACGACTTCGGTAGTGGAAACCATGAGTGCAAAATGGGCGGGGTGAAAGTGTGCAAAGCCAAGCCAGTCATCATTTTAGGTAAGTTGTGACAGTTTGCAAGCCATGCCTGAACTAGGCTGTCTTAAATGTCCGCTGTTCAAGCCGCCCCAGTCTCCTTAGAATGGGCGGTTCTTTCAGGCGGTCTCGATGGTGGATCATTCGAGTTTACGGAAAGTTGCGGCAATGTTATATGGAAGTGACGTTGTCGGAAACGTAGCGACTGATTCAGCGAATGTCACCAAACAATCCCTCCTCGCCACCGGCTGATCTCGACGGCCCGTTGTCTAAAGTTGCCCAGGCTGTGTTACGAGCCGGATTGGTGACGGTTTGTCGGTTGTACAAACGGGTGACGCGGCGGAAGTCTGAGCAGGTCTCACAAGTCGAGGACGTTCATTACCTGCGAGTTGGCACGCGACGGACCCTCGCAGCGTTGCATCTTTATAAGGATCTCTTTCCTCAACGCCATCTCCGCCGGATGAAAAAGGTGCTGCGGAAAATTCGCCGAGTGGCGGGGCCAGCCAGGGATTTGGATGTATTGATTCCTTGGTTGCAAGAGGTTGAACTGCCGCCGGAGATCGTTTCGATGAGGGAAGCAACGCTCACTTGGGCGACGCTGCGCCGAAAACAGGTTCAGTCGAAGCTACACGAATTGCATTCGCTTATTAGCCCCCGTCGATTGAAAAAGAAGATGCAGCGGTTGCTGAACTTGGCACGTTGGCGGTCGAAAGAGTTGGACGTTACGACGGTGAGTGAACCGCGATTATTTGATGACGGATCACGCCGTTTGGGCCCGATCGCTCACTCGTTTTTTGAGGTGCTTTCGTCGGACGTTTCCGAGTTGGAACAATTGCATCATTTGAGAATCGAGGCCAAGCGACTTCGCTACTCGCTCGATCTGTTACCGAGTGCGTTTTCGCCGGACAAACTCGCACACTTGGCGGGACAACTTCGCGAGTTGCAAGATGGATTGGGCGTCGTCAATGATCGGGCCGAGGCGCAACGGATCCTGCGTGAGTGGGAGTCGAAATGCGATTCGCCACAGGTGGGAGCGGTTGTGCTGTATCTCATTCAGCAGAATGAATCGTCGTTGGAAGCGGCCCGACTGCGGTTTCGTACGGGCTGGACAACCGAGCGAATTCAGCGAATTCAGGCGTCTCTTCGTGATCTCTTGCCGAAACTGCAAGAATGTGGACCACCGCCGCCCAATAAATTCACCGCCTAAAAGCGAAAGACGAGAATGTGACAGTTAGACTATAGATGTCGATTTTACGCACTGCTCAAACCTTTCAAGGCCCTCACCATGCGAACCAGTGTCCGACGTTTGCTTGATACAGTTCGCTCCGCGATTATCGTGATCCGACTGTTTCTGCTTTCGGCGGGAACATTTTTGATTACCGAGAAGTTCGCAGTGGCGGAGGAACCGGCACTTCCGCCCGCCGCGAAGAAGTTCGATTTTCAACGTGACATTCGTCCGATCTTGGAAACGTCGTGTATCGGTTGTCACGGCGGCGAAAAGCACCAAGGGGAATTTCGCCTCGACACGCGCGAACATTTGCTCAAAGGGGGCGAGACGGATGTTGCCATCAAGCCAGGCCACAGTGCGGAAAGCCCCTTGATCTCGGCCGTCGCACGACTCGACAAAGACACCGCGATGCCGCCGGAAAAAGAAAAAGCTATGTCCGCCACTCAGGTCGGTTTACTTCGGGCGTGGATCGACGATGGTGCCCGATATCCAGAAGGCTTTGTGATCCGCACCAGCGGTGGCGTGCAACTCGACAAGGAAGAACTGGCGAAACTCCCACCGCCCATCGAACGCAAAATCGAATTTGTGAAAGACGTGCAGCCATTGTTTGCGGAACGCTGTTTCGCTTGTCATGGCCCGGAGCGACAAGAAGCGGGCTTTCGACTCGATCACAAGGGCACCGTTTTGTCGGGAGGAGAACTTGGGACCGCGATCATTCCCGGCAAGAGTCAAGAGTCGCTCCTCATTCACCTTGTCGCTGGTTTGCGGAAGGGAACGCGGATGCCGAAAAAGGGCGAGCCGTTGTCGGCCGAACAGATCGCCGTGTTGCGGGCTTGGATTGATCAGGGGGCTGATTTTCCTGACAGCGCAAGTGTGACGCTGAAAAATGCTCGCGAACATTGGGCGTTTCAAACTCCGAAACGGCCGGAATTACAGCCGATTCCTGACAAGTTTGCTTTAGATAAACTCACTTCGGAAAAACTGACACCCATCGACCGTTTCGTCGCAGCCCGTTTGGCGAAAGAGGGGCTGACATTTTCACCCGCCGCCGACCGCACGACGCTATTGCGCCGATTGTATCTGGACGTGATCGGGCTGCCGCCGACGATTGCCGAGGTCGATGCGTTTCTCGCCGACAAGTCGCCCGATGCTTGGAAAAACGTCATCGAGAAATTATTGGCTTCGCCCCACTATGGAGAACGCTGGGGACGCCACTGGTTGGATGCGGCCCGTTATGCCGACTCTGACGGATATGAAAAGGACAAACCGCGGATTGCGCACTTCTATCGCGACTGGGTGATTAACGCCTTCAATCGCGACCTGCCCTACGATCAATTTGTGATCGAACAAATCGCGGGCGACCTGCTCCCGAACGCGACCCAGGACCAGATCGTCGCGACCGGGTATCTCCGCAATTCGATGATTAACGAAGAAGGAGGCGTCGATCCGGAACAATTTCGGATGGAAGCAATGTTTGATCGGATGGACGCGATGGGCAAGGGGATTCTCGGCGTCGGGTTAAATTGTTGTCAGTGTCACAATCACAAGTACGATCCGATCTCACATGAAGAGTATTATCGGCTGTTCGCATTTCTCAATAACGACCACGAATCGCAACCCCGCGTTTACGCGCCGGACGAACTGCAAATACGGGCCGATGTCTTGCGACAAATTGGCGAAGTCGAGAATAAACTTCGCGAGGAGTTGTCAGACTGGCAAGAAAAAATGGCCGCTTGGGAAAAAGAATGGCGAACAACGCCCCGACCAGAATGGACCGTTATTCGGCCCGAAATCGACAAAAACACCACCGGTGGACAAAGGTATCTTCCGCAGCCAGATGGCTCGATTCTCACCGCTGGATATCAACCGACAAAAAGCAATTGCGACGCGACGACCAAATTGGAAACGGCGGGCGTGACCGGTTTTCAAATTGAAATGTTGCGCGACACGAATCTTCCTGCCAACGGGCCGGGCCGCTCGTTCATGGGAACATTTGCCCTCTCGGAGTTTAAGCTCGAAGTCAAGAACAAGGCTGGAAAAAAAGAGAAGGTGAAGGTCGCTTCCGCCACGGCAGATGTATCCTCTGCCGCAGATACGGCTTGTCATCCGAGCTTCAACGAAAAGAAGCCGGTGAAGCGGGTGATTGGCCCGGCCAGTTATGCTATCGACGGCAACAATGACACGGCGTGGTCGAGTGACCTGGGGCCGGGTCGCCACAATCAAGAAAGCGTGATCGTGTTCGCTTTGGATAAACCCCTCGACGCGGGCGAGATATTCATCCAACTCGTGCAAAATATCGGTGGTTGGAATTCCGACGATTTGCAGGCCAATCAATTGGGCCGATTTCGTATTTCCACAACAACATCGGCCAACCCGGTCGTTG
>JAYUFG010000215.1:0-2125 GCA_043738845.1 Planctomycetaceae bacterium | reverse complement strand
TCCGCTGCTGCGTCGCCGAACTCTTCGCCTAAGCATCGCTCGATGTTGCAATTTTTATGGTATGAGCCATAATTCGGGCCGAAACCACCGTTTTACATTTTGCGTTTTGACTTTTTCGTTCCATGCTAACTGTTCGCCGTCCTCTGTTCACACTTCATGCCACCTCTCCCCTGCCTTGACATCAAACCCTACACCGGGGGATATTGCCAGTGTCGCTTGTCCAAATCTACCCTCCCCCTTGTCCTGGTTTCCCAATGCGTGATTTTTCCTATGCGTGATTTTTCCTATGCGGCCGCCGGAAGCGTCGAGGAAGCGGTCAGCCTGCTTTCCGCTCACGGCGAACGGGCCAAAATCCTCTCCGGCGGGACCGACATACTTGTCCAGTTGAGAGAAGGCCAACGCGAAGCCGATTTGGTCCTCGACATCAAGAAAATCCCCGAGTTGATGACCTCGACCTACGACCCGGCGAAGGGTTGGACGCTCGGGGCGAGCGTTCCCTGTTTTCAAATTTACGACCATGAGCAATTGGCGAAAGCTTATCCGGCAATCGCCGATGCGGCCCGCATTATTGGCGGCTGGCAAATTCAAAGCCGGGCGTCGCTCGGCGGCAACTTGTGCAACTCTTCACCCGCCGCCGATTCAACCCCCGCCCTGATCGCCCTTGATGCGACGTGTGAAATCGCCGGACCGCAGGGTCGCCGCCGCGTTGCCGTCGCCCAATTTTGCACGGACCCCGGTAAGAATGTTCTCGCCCGCGGAGAAATGCTGGTCGCGTTTCATTTTGCTCCGGCAGAAAAACAGGCGGGCAGCGCGTATTTGCGGTTCATTCCCCGCAACGAGATGGATATCGCCGTCGTGGGCGTCGGAAGCTGGTTGCGATTGAGTCCCACGGGCGACAAGATCGAAGCCGCCCGGATTGCCTTGGGTGCCGTCGCGCCGACTGCCAAGGTTGCGGAAGAGGCGGAAAAATTCCTCGTGGGAAAAACACCGACCGAAGAAAACTTTGCTCAGGCTGGTGAGTTGGCCAAAAAAGTCGCCTCGCCTATCAGCGACAAGCGGGGCCCGGCCGAGTATCGCTTGCACCTTGTCGGCGTGCTGGTGAAACGGACCTTGACAACGGCCGCCGCTCGTGCTCTGAACCCTTCAGCGTAAAACGTATAATGGAAGATTCCATCGACGATCCACTTTACCTGCGAGGGATCGAGCATTTCAATGCGTGCGATTTTTTTGAAGCCCACGAGGTGTGGGAGGAATTGTGGACGGAATATCACGGGCCAAGCCGCAAGTTTTATCAAGGTTTGATTCAAGCGGCGGTCTGCTTGTTTCATTTTGGCAACGAGAACATTCGCGGGGCGAAAAAACTGTATCACAGTTCGAGCAACTATTTAGCCGCCTATCGGCCATTTCATCTGGGGCTAGATATTGAGGCGTTTCTGGCCCAGTTTGAGAAGTGCCTAGCGGAAGTGAACGCCAGCACCGAAGAGTTTCCAAAAATCGCGATTGATCCGGAGTTGATTCCCGAGATTCATCTCTCGACCGAGAGTTGAGCAAGCCTAAATAGAATAAGTACGGAAAGAATAATCCGTTTACGAACATGTTTGAATCTGGTGATTTTTCGATTTCGCTCGACGATTTTACGGGCGTTGCACGGCTCTTCCCGCTCCCGAACGTCACCGTTTTTCCGCACGTGATGCAGCCGCTGCATGTGTTTGAACCGCGTTATCGGGCGTTGTTTGCCGATGCTTTGGCGGGCGACAAGCTGATTGCGATGGCGACCCTTTCGGCCGGTTGGGAAGAAACGTATGACCAGCGACCAGCGATTTTTTCGCACGCCTGTTTGTGCCGCATTGCCACACACACGAAATTGGAGGACGGCTGTTACAACACGCTGTTGATCGGACTCCGGCGGCTAAAAATCGTCAAGGAATTTCCGCCGACGAAAATGTTTCGCGAAGCACGGGTCGAGTTGCTGGATGACGATTATCCCTTGAACAACGCTCCCAGTCGGCCCAGCCTGCAACGACGATTGGTCGAGCGTTTCAAACGGATCGTGCCGAAGATGGCGGAAGCTCAGGAGCAGTTGGACCAGTTGCTGGGAAACGACGTGCCGTTGGGTCTGTTGACC
>JAYUFG010000214.1:0-15045 GCA_043738845.1 Planctomycetaceae bacterium | reverse complement strand
CAATATGTCCTCGGCCTACGACAGTTGGGGCACACCGTTTATTTCGTCGAGCCGATCCCGTTGAAGTCGATCCAGCCAGCGGGTGACGATTGGCGAACGTCGAACAACGCGCAATACTTTCGTAGTGTCGTCACGCAGTTCGGCCTGCAAAACCACGCGGCCTTATTGCTAGCCGGGACGAAGGAAACGGTCGGACTTCGCTATGACGAATTGCAACAGGCGGCCGAACGGGCGGATGTGCTGTTCAATATCTCCGGTATGTTGACCGATGTCGAACTCCTCTCGCGAATTCCGCAACGCGTCTATCTCGACCTCGATCCGGCCTTCATTCAATGTTGGCACGCGCAAGGGATCGACATGCGGTTTGCACCCCATACCCATTTTGTTACGGTCGGTTTGAACATCGGTGCGGCCAATTGTCCCGTTCCCACCGGCGGCGTTCCCTGGATCACAACCCTGCAACCGGTCGTGCTGGAGGAATGGCCGGTCGCGACGGAACTGCGCTACGCCGGACTAACGACAGTGGGAAGTTGGCGTGGTTACGGCTCGGTTGAAAACGGGGGAGAGTTTTACGGACAGAAGGCCCATAGCTGGCGGAAGTTTTTCACGCTGCCGAAAACTTGTCCTGTCCCCTGTCTACCCGCACTTGGAATTCACGCGGACGAAACGGCCGACGTTACCGCGCTGAAGGACAATGGTTGGCAGGTTCTCGATCCGCAAAATGTGACGAGTTCACCCGACGACTATCGCTGGTTCATTCAACAATCGTGGGCCGAGTTGGGCATTGCCAAGAGTGGTTATGTTCTTTCCAAAAGTGGTTGGTTCAGTGATCGAAGTGCGTGTTACCTTGCGTCGGGTCGGCCGGTTCTCGCGCAGGAGACTGGATTTAGCGGTCATTTGCCGACGGGTCGCGGGTTGTTCGCCTTTCAGTCGCAGGATGACATTCTCGCCGCTGTCGCCGAATTACAACGTGATTATTCGGTCCATTGCCGTACTGCCCGTGAGTTGGCGGAAACGCACTTTGACTCGCGGCGGGTCCTGTCGCGACTGCTCCGAGAGGTCGGCGTTGATGTAAGTGTTAATGGTGAAGAGGCTTCGCCATGACGGCCGCTAGGCATATTATTCTGAGCGACGTAAGCACAGACGAATTGCAAGCTGCGTTGCAATCGGCTCTCGATCAACATTTTCACACGTCGCGAGCGATTGTCGCGCTGACTCGTCGTCCGTCGGAATATCGGACCAGTTTTCCGCTCGAAGAAATTGACGTGACGCTGGCGGGCGGTGAGCGGCTGTCGCTGCTGTACAAAGAAGTTCGGTGGGAATCGCTTTCGGAAAATGCTCGGCGTGCGAAGCCGGAGTTTTTGTACGACTCGCTGCGAGAGTTGCTCGTCTATCGTCATGTGTTGTCGCGATCCAAACACGAAACGGCGACGTTTTACGGACCATTGCAGATAGAACGACAACCGGCGAGGATTGGCTTGTTCTTAGAAAAGGTCGTGGCCAAGGAGTTGTACCAGATTGGTGAATTGCCGCTGTGGTGTGAGGCAGCCCGCTGGCTCGCCCGATTTCACGCGACGTTTTCGGATACGTGGAAAGAACTCTCGCCGGATATTACGTCCCATCTGCTCGTGTGGACGCCGGAAGGCTTGCGGCGATTTCGCGAGCGGGCGGAACAGTTTGTGCAGCCGAAACTTTCGACCGACGAGGGGCGAACATTTCGCAACGTCGTCGCGGTCCATGAGCAGGCGATCGAGCGGTTGACGCAACTTCCGCCGACTTTATTACACGGCGAGTTCTACGCCTCAAACGTCTTGGTTGACGAGACCCGAACGCCGGGCCGCGTTTGCCCTATTGACTGGGAAATGGCTGGGATCGGGCCGGGACTGCTCGACCTCTCGGCTCTGGTGGCGGGCGATTGGACCAACGCCGACCGTGACACGATCACACGGGCCTACTTCGACGAGTGGCAATCGCAGATAATGCAATCACAAAAAATGCTTACACAAGAAACTCGGTTCGGCAATTTCAACCACTTTGCCGAAAACTTGTTATATTGTCGGCTGCATCTGGCGATGCAGTGGCTCGGCTGGTCCGACGACTGGTCGCCGCCGACCGAACATCGCCACAACTGGCTGGGCGAAGCGTTCGAGTTAGCGGAAAGACTTGGCAGAAGATGATCGACTCGTTGCGGGTCACGCACTTCGACCGGCAAAGCGGTCGCCCAAAATTCATTGAACTTTTATCCAACAACCCATCGTGTCAAAAACTTTTAACGACAATTCTGACGATGATCGTGCCGACGACCGCGAGCCGACACCGCTGTTGATAGCCTATTTGCAATTGATTCGATTGCCGAATGTGTTTACGGCGATGGCCGACGTGCTGATGGGCTTTTTGTTTACGCACCAATCGCTCGAACCGTTGCCAGTGTTCTTCGCTCTCTTGGCGAGTTCCAGTCTGCTGTACATGTCGGGCATGGTTTTGAACGATGTGTTTGATGTCGAGATCGACCGGCGGGAAAGGCCCGAGCGACCGTTGCCTTCCAAAATCATTTCGACGAGTTGGGCCAAGTGGCTGGGTGTGCAGATGTTGCTGCTCGGCGTGGGAATGGCGTTGGTCGCAAGCAAACTGGCCGAAGATTTTCGCTGCGTTGTCGTCGCAGTGATTCTGGCGATGATGATCGTCGCTTACGACCGGGTTCTTAAGCGAACATTTTTTGGCCCGCTGGCAATGGGGGCGTGTCGCTTTCTGAATGTGCTGCTCGGCATGAGTGCGGCCGTCGTTCCGTGGATTGACGAGCGGGCCGACTGGAACGCGACGAATTTTGTGGCGGCGGGAGGGATCGGACTCTACATCGTCGGGGTGACGTGGTTCGCCAAGAAAGAAGCGGTGCGAAGTGACAAAACGCAACTCGCTCTGGGCACTTTGATTATTTATGCCGGGATGGGGCTGCTCGCGGCGTTGTGGTATTGGAATGAGGATCCCTATCTACTCGGATTGCGACCGATGATCGAATCGCCCTCTCGCTGGTTCATGTTATGGGGTTTGCTAGCGATGGGAATCACTTGGCGTTGCTGGCGGGCTGTGTTGCATCCCGGACCGAAACATGTGCAAGCCGCAGTGCAGTTCGCAATTTTTTCGTTGATCGTATTGGACGCCATCGTCTGCGTCGCCGCTCGCGGAATGCAAGACGCGGCAATCGGCGGAATTCCCGGCCCGATCCTAATTGTGGGTTTATTGCTGCCGACCATGTTATTGGGACGCTGGATCTACGCAACCTAATACGCTGTTGTGCAACTTCAAACGACGCCTAGAGCGGGCGGTTGTGTTGCGCACAGGCGGCCGTTGGTTGATCGAAACTTACGTCGCCGAGACGCCGGTCGTGAACGCAGGCGACAAATAGATTGCCGACAAATGGGTCACGTCATTGCCGGACAAAGGGACGTTTCAATCAACAATGATAAGCAGCTTCGACTTAAGGTTCTTGTCATTCGTCATGGGACAAACCTTCATGGCGTCAATCGAGGGAATTACCGGTAGAGGGTTCTTCACATTCGGGAAATTGTACAGTGACACCGTTTCGCCTGTGTGATGATCCCAAACCTTCATCGCTGGCGTGGGCGGATTTCCGTTCCGCTCCCAGGACAAGTAGACGAATTTTTTTGTCTCAGGATCGAAGGCAGTGAATTGGTCCATCCGTTGTCCACCGCCGAATTGAACCCGGTAGGTCATTGGTTTGTCACCGTCTTGGCTGGTGACTTCGTAGATATTTCCTGCGGATGCGAACGACGCACCCATTAGCAAGGTGGCAAACACGACAGACGACATGCGATGAACCATAATATCCTCGGTTTGTGCCGTCTCTCGAACGGTCTGATTGAGATCAAAAAATTGAAATGCCGCAATGTGGTGGCAATTTCGCGTGATAATTTTCTGGAGAATCTCGACGACAAAACTACGGCTTTACGTCGCCCTCTTGGAGCGTGACGTTGTTCTGTTTGGCGAGATACCCTTGATGTTGTGTGACCTCGTAGAAGAGATCGGCCCGTTTGCCGGTTGCGACGTTCGTGGTGAACTCGACCGTTTGATAGTCGAACAGTTTTGGGTTGAGTTTGCTTTTCCAGATTACGTGTCCCCCGTGGGTGCGGCGAACTTCAACTTCAATCGGCTTGCTCGTGTAGTTGCGAATGCGTTGCGTGAAAACAAAATGGTCGTCCCAACCGACAACCGAGAAATTGGGCTGCTTCACGACTGCGTCGGCGTCGAGACTCTTGAACGTGTCGGTCCCATGCTGCTGAAACCAGACGCTGTCACGTGAGGTGCGGAGTTTAATCAGCTCGAAGATCACTTCCGGATCAACGCCCAGGTTGAGTTCAATCTTGTCGCCGATGGGAATGTATTTCGTATGCTGCTCCGTGAGATACGTCAATCCATCGCGACCGTTGTCGCGGAAGAGACGCACTTGACCGTCGGGCAAAGGACTCGTGCCCAATTTTGACTTCTCATCGTTTTTCAGCAAATACATCCGCACGAGTTGATCGCCATATTCAACCGGCCGATACCGATATCGGACCTTGAACGGAACATCCGTCGCTTCAATCGAGCGGAGCCGTTTCGACCAGCCGTTGGGAATCGTTTCCTTCCCCTCGATTGTGAAAATGAAATACTCGCTCAGACCTTCTTTGATAATCACTTTGGGCATCGCTTCAGCTTCTCCCTGCGGGCCAGCGGCGGCGCGAGATTCAAAACGAGTGACGGATTGCGCGAGAACTCGTTCGCGCCACTGATTGGCCTCGCCCCCTTTTTGCATCGCACCCGCTTCGTCGGGAGTCACTTGTGCCAGTTGGGCAATCTTTTCAACCAAGTTAATGGTGCCAACGACGAGCCGGACCTGAGCATTCTCGTACTCTTCGCCACTGTGGTTGTGAACACGAACGAAGCCCTCGAAGCCGAGCGTTGTTTCGTCCTTGTTCGCGATCAAGTTATAGTCGGCCGACCACGTGATGCCGCTGGTGAAGTAGGTAATCTGGATTGTCGCTTCGCCGTCGATTTCGCTTTGCACGTTCCAATACAGCATCTGTCGCTTGTCATGCGGAAATGTTGTGTCGAGCAAGTCGAGCTTGTCAGCGTGCGTGAGAAACTTAATCTCGACGCTCGACGGATCAATCAACGTGTTAGCCCAAGAGAACTGCAGGGGATTGACTCCTTTCTTGAACGTCACAACTCGCGTCTCGCGAACGAGCGTAATGTCTTCGCTGTTATAGATGGTCAATTGGACCGTCGCCCGATTGGGGACGGTCGAAAGATCGACATTTCGCGCCGACGAAACAACGGTGCTCGCGACCAAGACCAAGCACGTCGCGAAGAAATGAAAACCAAAACGTTGGCGGTGAGAGTCGGACATGGAAGACCATTGAAGGCGGAGGGAATTGAAGTAGCTGTTCGGGTACATCGCCTTGGACGCGAAGGGGACTGAAAAAGTTCCCTGCGCCGGGCGACCTATCTTGCCAATCCCGTCACATCTCGCCAGATTGGGCCGTTTTTTACGCTGAAATTGGCTGAATTCGAGCGAAATGAGGTTGAGTATACGGGCCGTTCGGACTACTCTTCGGGCCTCTTCCAGGGTCCATTCGGACCAAAAACGATATTGCTATTCGGACTAAAAACGATATTGCTATCTGAGGTTTTCTGTATGATGAACAAGCTTCGTTTTACGTTGCTGATTGCGTTTCTGTCGGGTGTTGCGTGGATAAGCTTAGCACAAGACTTAATCGCTCAAACGCTGGCGACTCCGCCTGGGGCAAGTCCTTACGGTGCGAGTGAACTTCCGCCTCCTGGCCCGCCGCAACCGGTGACATCGGCCCCGCCCACTTTTTCCACACTTCCACCGTCAGCGGGAACGGTGAATGGTCATGCGCCTGGCACGTCTGCGCCCATACCCTATTCGTCAGTTCCGTACACACCGACGCCCTATCCCCCAGCGACCGGAACGATCAATGGACACGCTCCGCCCGCGATTTATTCGTCGCCATCCATTGTGCCGAGTTACGAACCCACTTCTGCACCAGCATATTCTCCACTCGCAGTGCCCACGTCTTCTTCAACGTGTACGACTTGCGGCCCCAGTTGCGCTCCGGCGAAACTCACGGAGTCAACATGGTACACGAAGATCGACTACTTTCATTGGAACGAACGGATCGACGGGGCAAGTTTGCTCAATGAGTCGGGTCCGTTGTACACGCTCGGTTACGAGCATCGCTTTGGCAGCGAGCGAGTTCGTTTGGAGTTGTTCGGCGGCAATGTCAAATACGATGGTCAAGTCCAATACAACGACGGCAGCACCGAGCCGCTCATGTCGCACACAAATTACTTTGGCGGACGGGCCGAGTATGACTTGCTGTTCCAACCTGATTGGTCGCCCAATGTCGATTTTTTCGTCGGCGTGGGCACGCGATTTTGGTATCGCGATCTGCCCGACGATGTCACAGCATCCGGTAATTTTGTGACAGGCTATCAAGAAACGTGGTGGACGTTGTATCCGTATATTGGCGTGGAAAAACGCCGCGACCTGAACGAAGATTTCGAGTTTTTCGCGTCGGCCCGGCTGGGCGTCACGGCGTTTACCTACGAACGGGTCACGCTGGACGACACGCAGCTTTACCCGCGAACCGGTTTACTCGGCAATCTTGAAACAGGCATTCGCGGCAAACACTTTCTCCTCTCGGTCGCATTCGAGGAAATGTCGTGGGGAGAATCGGCTGTAAATCGCGGATCGGTACAACCCGCCTCGCTGCTGTATACGGTCGGCTTAAAAACAGGGTTCAGTTTTTAACACGACTCCCGTTCGATGTTAAGGCTCGCCATGCGCACGATGATTTACTCATCTCATTTCTTGTGCGAGCAGCCAGTCTTCAAGGATAATGTGCTCGATGAACGGTGCCCGCAAAAGTGCGCTGCGGGACGGAAGCATCTTCGCCAGCCACGGTCGGCGGACCGCCTTGGAAACCGCACGCAGGCCGATCCCGCTCCAACTTTTCGACGCCACCTGCGTCCGCACATTGTCGCTGACTCGCTGAAAAGTTGCGGGCAGCAAATTCGGGCTGGGTCCGACGTGAATGACCGTTTCGATCCCTTGGGCCAAGGTTTCATAGATCGCATCCCACAGGCGTTGCGGATGATCGGTCCATTTGCGAAGTAGCTCGCGACTGTTCTGTTCGTTGTAGCTCGCCTTGCCCGTCACGAGCGACAGAATCTCGGGTGTAGGTCGCCGCATCCCGCCGGGAAGCGTGTGCATGAGTGCGGCTGCCCGGTCGGGAACGTGACGCTCCCACAGGATGGGCGTGTGGAGCGGCGGCCAATGATGTTCGTTTTTGCGAAGGTGGACCTGTTTCGGAAAATGGTCCGACATGATTTCGCCGAAATGCTCGACCGTTTTTTTCTGTCCCAATAGCAATAGCGTATTCGGAGAGAGATAGGCTGACACGCCGATCACGCCGCGACCTTCTCCATTGACCCGCACGCACAACCACGACACGGCGTCGAGATCGATTGCCGGTCCGCGTGAGAACAGCACGCCCATCGTCACGTCCTGTGCGAGTTCGACACAATCTTGCGCCAAGGAAAGAGGTATTCTCAAAGCGTGTTGCATTTCAAACACACCGCCAGCAATGAGGGCAGCAATCTCGCCGAGGCTGTAACCATACGCCATTTTTCCATCGGCATAACGGACGTCAAAAAACTCTGCGAGAACATCGACCTGTGCAAGTTCCATCGCAACGATCAAGCCAACCGCTTCCGTAAACCGTTCGAGGGCGGGGTCTTGTCCCTCGCGAACCAGTTTCACCAGATCAATCGGCCGACCGACGACTTCGGAACAGACGACCGACGTTTCTTTGAGATGTTTTTCGACCAGCGGACCAAACAGCCGATGGGCCAGAAGTTCGGTACTGCGGCCTAGGTTCGTGACGTTGTAACCACGAAAGGCAAAAGCAGCCGTCGCCAATCGCTCGCTCAAATGTTCCATGTGATCGGTCCGAAGGAGTTGAAACGGGAAAGGTATTTATGTTCCCGTAGGTCAGAGAGAAATTAGCCGGAAGACGGGGCGTCCGCAGTGTAGCCCTCCCGCGTCATTCTTCGCAACCGACGAAATCAGCGAAGTTCCCTCGAAAAAAGGCTCGGCAATTTTGCCCGATTGTCAGTAAATCCCTTGCAACACCCCACTGTAAAAGGGACAATAGGTCGAATAAGCCAAGGGGCATAAGTCCCCCATTTCCACTCGCAAACTTCCTTCGACGAGGGGCGTCATGAAACTCATCGGTCGCTGTTCGAGTTGTCAGTCACAATTCAAGGTGGACGACGTCCAGGCGGGCAAGACCCTCAAATGTCCCAAGTGTGCCGGGCCACTCGTCGTACCGCCGTTGGGTGCTGCGGTGCCATTGTCTGAAACGGCTTCCTTTCCCGCTAAGTCGCCCGAAAAGCCCGTCGAGAAATCGAGTCGGCCTGCGGTAGCCAGCCCATTCGTGGCTACACCCCAAAATCGCCCGGTGGCGAAACCTTCAGCAACAGCACCCTCGCAGCCGCAATCAACTTCCGCCACACGTCCGCCGATTGCGAAAGAAGCTGTTCCGCCCAACCCGCCTGAATCAGAAGCCGACTCCGAAAGTGCGACCGATGGCGAGGACCATTCGTTCGATTTTCTAGGTACACCCTCGGCCAGCAGTTTGCTCAAGTCGAAGCCAGTGGCGAGCGGCCCGGTTATTCATTCGGCCAAGAAGAAGAACAACAAGCCACTCATCATCGTTGCTTGCTCGGTCGCTTTGCTGGCGGTCTGCGTGGGCGGAGCTTTCTTGGCGTTGCGGAAAAACGACGATTCAAAAAAGGTTGCCGAAAACACCCCCAAGGCAAAGACCGAAACCACGATCACGATTGACATTTCGCCCGACGAACGCAAATCGACCGACTTGGTCCTCGACGACAGCCGCACGAGTATGCCCGCCGATGGACCCGTTGAGATCAAAGTGAAGCCGGGTCGCCACAAAGTTGTCCTTCGCCGCACCGGTTTCTTGGCTGCCGAGAAGACCATTGCTGTGAAGGCCAACACGGAGGAAAAATTCGTTCCTACCTGGGAGAGAATTGCCGAACCGATTGTGAAAACGAACACGGGCAAACCGGTCGTTGCTACCGATGAAATTCTTCCCGGCAAAATCGCTGACTGGACGCAAGACATCGACGCGGCACTCAAAAAAGCGGCAGCGGACGACAAAGATGTCCTAGTCGTATTCATGGAGTCGGACGATAACGACGGCACGGCGATGCGCTACGACCTGCTCGAAAATGATAATTTCCAGAAACACATCGGCAAGGATTTTGTCTGTGTCTTGATCGACTTGGCCGATCGCCCCAAAAACCTTCGCGTTGAAAATAAGGAACGTAATCGCCGGGCCTTTCATCGTTATGGGATGGGATCGTTTGGCCCTTCGATCACTCTGCTCGATTCCAAGGGGGCGGCTTTCGGGCGAGTTCCCTACGAGGCGAGTCAAGACTATTTCTATATACTGCCGCGGATTCGCGATGATCGGTCCGAGCGTGACAGACTCTTCAAAGCGGTCGAGGATAGTCAAGGCGAAGCACGACTTAAATCGGCGGTGGCTGCAATTGAATGGCTCAAGAAAAAGAGTCTTGAGGGCGAATACCTCGAACAAATGAAAACCTGGCGGACGCTGGCCGAAGAGGCCGATCCCAAAAACGCCAAAGGGGTGCAGGACATTTTTATCGAGTCGCTGATCAAAGCCCGACTGCGGGCAGCGATGGCCAGCAGCAAACCCAAAGTCGAACTCGAAAGTGCGCTCAAGGATTTTGAGGAATGGAAGAAAAAAACGCCCTTTAAGGATCCCGATCTTGCGGTGCGATTGCATCTGGGCTTGGCGTCGATTCTCGGTGAATTTGAATTGGGTGATTTGGCCGCCAAGGTTATCGAAGGAGCAATGGCGTACACTCCGACCGATGACAGCCTGAAAAAAGCACTCGATCGCTTCAAAGATGGAATGGTTGGCCTGCGTGGCTCCGGCAGCGGTTTTGTCGCCGCCGAAGGGGGTTACGTTCTCACGAACCATCACGTTGTTAAGGGTGCTAAGAGAATTGCAATTCGCATTCCGAATTTTGAAAAACCCGTGCCTGCCGACTTGATCGGCACCGATGAAAAACGGGACATCGCCCTGCTTAAAGTCAAACTGCCCGAGGGGGTCGAGTTGGGACTCTCGCCGCTCCACATGTTCGCTGACTCAATCGACCAAGGGGTCGATGTCGCCGCGTTTGGGTTTCCGCTCGGCTCGATGCTGGGCAACAATGTCAAGCTCACGACCGGCATTATCAGCAGCTTGCCCGACAAGACCAACGAAGATCGTTATCTGCTGAACGTGACCGTCAATCCGGGCAACAGTGGCGGTCCCCTGTGCGATCAAAGGGGCTTTGTCGTCGGCATGGTCACCGCCAAAACCGGCCGCTTCGATGGCAACGACACGTATGGCTTGGCGACACCGACCAAAGACCTGCGGGCGTTTTTGAAAAAACATATTCCCAGTTATGCCCCCAAGGACAAAGAAGCCGCGAAAATTCAGCCGGGCAAATGGGTCGATGTGAGCAAGGGAGTCGCACCCTCCGTTCTCATGATTCTCAACTTCGGCGGTTGAGCGGACTGCCCCGTCCATCGGGTTGACGGCGTCGGGCTGGAATGGTAATTTTCCGCAAGGCTTCACGGAGGTTAAGGAGTTCGCGGTGAATTACGCTGCTATTGGTCCCATTGCCATCCATCTACCCGAACGCATCGAAACCAACGAGCAGTTGCGCGCCGAGTTTCCCGAGTGGGACATGGATTTGATTGGTGCCAAGACGGGCATTTTGCAACGCCACATCGCCGCGTCCGACGAATGCTCTTCCGACCTTGCCGTTAAGGCGGCGGAAAAACTCTTTCAAGAATCTGACGTCGATCCGGCCACGATTGATTTTCTGCTCCTTTGCACGCAAACGCCCGACTATCCTTTGCCGACGACCGCCTGCTTGTTGCAAGATCGGCTGAACCTGCGGACGTCGATTGGCGCGATTGATTTCAACCTTGGTTGTTCCGGGTTCGTGTATGGAGTTTCCATTGCGGACGGACTTATTCGCAGCGGCGCGGCGAAGCGAGTGCTGTTGATCACCGCCGAAACCTATTCCAAGTTCATCGACCCAAGCGACCGCTCGTTGCGTCCCATCTTTGGGGACGGCGCGGCAGCGACCTTGTTGGAGGCCCATCCAGAGCCAACGATGTCGGGCTTCGCTTTCGGCACCAACGGCAGCGGTGCCGACACACTGATTGTAAATTGCGGCGGTGCGCGCCCCACGAAGGACGCGATCAAACCTCGCCATCGACAACGGTGGAAAAGTTCGCTCTACATGGATGGGCCAAGTCTGATCAATTTCAGCGTGGGCTATATTCCCCAATTGGTCGAGGACGTGCTCCGCCTGACCGGAATGCAGCAGTCGGAAATCGACCTGTTTCTGATGCACCAAGCGACGTTCAAGATGTTGGAGCAATTGCGGTTGCATCTGAAATTGCCAGAAGAAAAAATGCCCCTCTGCATGGCCCATGTTGGCAACACCGTGTCTTCGACAATTCCCATCTTGATTGATTTTCTCCGTCGGGACGGTCGGCTCTCGCCCGGCGTTCGTTCGATGCTCGTCGGCTTCGGCGTCGGTTTCTCGTGGGCGGGCTGCGTTTGGAAAGAAACGTTTGTGAAGTAAGTTGTGAATCGGCGGCTACGCAAATGTGCGTACCAGAATTCAGCTTTACCTCTGTTCCAAGTGCGCCTGGCCGGGAAACCTATGTGCGTTCAATCTCTTCCGCGCCGTCGGCCGTTTCACACAACGTCGGTGGATCGGCAAGTTTCGCCAAGTCGGGATGCTGGTTCGCGTACTCCGTTTGAACGTGCGCGACGGCGGATGAAGTGGCGGCTGGATCAATGATCGCCAGGCAGCAACCGCGAAAGCCCGCCCCAGAAAATCGAGTGCCATACACGCCGGGTGTTCGCAACAGGATTTCATACAGATCAACGAGCGGTGGCGAACCACACTCATAGTTGACAATTGAACTTTCGCCCGACGCCGAAATCAAACGGCCAAACTCGCGCAGGTCGCCCGACTTCCAGGCAGTCAGTCCCCGCTGCACGCGTGTCGCTTCGCTGAAAAAATGTTCCGCCCGTTTTGCCTCGGCACCTTTGAGCCAGTGGCAATGGAGTTCGTACTCTTCCGGCGTGACCGAACGCAGGACCGGCTTATCGTTGGGCCGACCGACTGCCGCGAGCAAAGTCTTCGCCGCCGTGGTGCATTCCTCTACGCAACGATTGTAGTCGGTCGTAACCAACGCTTGTTTCAATCCAGAGAACGCCAAGAGAATCGCGAACGGCGGGCGGTTGCTCAAAGACGGAACAACGCGATACTGTTTGTCCCGACAGTCAACCACCGTCAACTGTTCGCGGCGCGACATCAAAATGGCCGCCTGATCAAGAATTCCATTTCGCAAGCCCAGATAATCGTTCTCAATCTGCTGATCGAGGACGATGTTTTCTTCGCGCGAAATCGGCAATTCATTCGCCGACTCCAATGCCAGCAAACAGGCCACGCCGATGGCCGCCGAAGAACTCAATCCCCCTTCGTGAATCGAGCCAGTCGTAATGCCGACGATTCCCCGTTGTAGTCGATGTTGCTGCTGCAAAGCACGAGCCGCCCCCCGAGGAAAGTTTCCCCAGTCGCCTGACCGACAATCCGGCACGTTATTCAATTCAAACGTAACTTCGCCCGCGAACGTCCGACTGAGCAGCCGCACTACGCCATTTTGCGTTCGTGCATACGCCAGCAGCACGCCCCGATTGATCGCCATCGCCGTGACAACACCCAATTGATGGTCAACGTGGGCACCCAGCGGACAAATTCGATAAGGTGCCCGCACCACACGAACCTCCTCGACCGCCACGCCAAAGCGAGCGGAGACTTCGGCCCGCAATTGAGAAACGTCGTCGTTCATGGTTTTGACACTTCAATCGATGCTAGCACGCGAAAACACGGACGGCGACCCTCCAGCGGGCTGACATTGACCAACGGCCCATTTTCACTAAAATGCTGCGACCCTTTACTTTAACGCAAAATGAATGACACGTCCCAGCCCCCGAGCGAATCTTCCGGCAGCCAATTAGAGGCCGCCCGCCGGGCGAAGCTGCGCAAACTCGTCGAGTTGGGCCATGATCCTTGGGGACAGCGTTTTGACGATCATTCGCCCATTGCCGAAATCCGTGCGCGGGAAGGCGAAATCACCATCGAACCGGCTCCGCCCGGCAGCCGAGAGACCACGATCCAGCATGGCCCGAAAGTTCGTGCGGCGGGACGGATTGTTTTGCAACGTGACACCGGCAAGCTGATCTTCGCCAACATCAAGGATTGGTCGGGAAACATTCAGCTTTTCATCGGCCAGAAACAGGTCGGCGAAGCAGGCTGGGCAATGGCCCAATGTTTTGACCTCGGTGACATCATCGGTTGCGATGGCGAACTCAAAAAGACCAAGACGGGCGAACTGACGATCTTCGTCGAGAAGCTGTTCTTCCTCACGAAGTCGATTGAGTCTCCGCCCGAGAAACATCACGGTCTGCACGATCCCGAACTGCGGCAGCGGATGCGGTATCTCGATCTTACCTACACGGACGGCGTTCTCCCCAAGTTTTTGAATCGCACGAAAATCGTACAGTCAATCCGCAGCACGCTCGCCAGTGAACGGTTCGTTGAGATCGAAGGTCCGACCTTGCACACCATCGCGGGCGGTGCGGCCGCCCGACCGTTCGTGACCCATCACAACACGCTCGATATGCCGCTCGTCTTGCGAATCGCACTTGAGTTGCATTTGAAGCGGCTGCTCGTCGGCGGCGTCGAACGGGTGTACGAATTGGGGCGGGTGTATCGCAATGAAGGGATCAGCCCTCGGCACAATCCCGAGTTCACGATGCTCGAAGCCTATCAGGCCTACGGCGATTATCGCTCGATGATGGACCTGACCGAGAACATTATCGTCAACGCGATTCGGGCGACGGGTCAAGATTTGAAGCTCCCCTGGGGCGATAAGACCATCGACTTTACCCCGCCGTTTCAGCGTAAAACTTACGATCAACTCTTTCAGGAAAATACGGGACTTGCAGGCAACGACGCGGCGGGCATCAAACAACTGGCCGAGAAGATCGGCTTTGAAACGGCGGGCAAACACCCCGACGTCATCAAGAGTGAAGTCTTCGAGGAAAAAGTCGAAGATGCGCTGATCGGTCCGATCTTCGTGATGGATTATCCGGCGAGCATTTGCCCCCTAACCAAGCGTCAACGCGAGAACCCGGCCGTGGCCGAGCGGTTTGAATTGTTCGTGCATGGCATGGAGTTGGCGAACGCCTACACCGAATTGAACGACCCCGACTTACAAGAACAACTTTTTCGCACGCAACTCGGCGGTCAACGTGAAGAAGACTCGATGGCCAAGATGGATCAGGATTTCATTCGCGCGCTGCGGCACGGAATGCCGCCCGCTGGCGGATTGGGAATCGGTATTGATCGCTTGGTCATGTTGCTCACGAACTCGGCGAGCATCCGGGATGTGATTTTGTTTCCGCTGTTGAGAACGATTTCAGAAGACACATAGTGCGTAGGTCAGGTACCCCGTACCTGACAATTTGAGCGCATAATAGGAAAAACGTATCGTTTGTTGAGACTTATATCGAATTGTTTTATCGAATTGTGTAGCCGTTTGAAGTGCGAAATTGAATTAAACCGTCCATTCGCTCATTCGCCTGAAAGGCGAACATTTTTCAGCCCAGGGCAACGCCCTGGGTAATTCAACCATCCTGGTCGATCCAGCCCTGAAAGGGCGAAATACGATTTATTTTGCCCCGTTGGGGCGTTGAGGTTCGTGGTGGTCTCGTTACCCAGGGCGTTGCCCTGGGCTGAAAAATCTCAGCCCTTCGGGCTGTTTTGCATTTGGAA
>JAYUFG010000213.1:0-5645 GCA_043738845.1 Planctomycetaceae bacterium | reverse complement strand
GGGCAAAACGAATGCCGTGAGGACGAGTAGCACAAGGACAACAACAACGGTGGCGGCGGATGATTGAAGCGTGACCACAAAATTCGCCCACCGCAATTACGACGACATGATTTCTAAAATGGTGCCCGGGGCAACACGCGAGGATGGGGCGGTTCTTCCACGGAGGGAAGTTCGCAATCGAGTTGATCGGCCCACAGTTCGCGATCTTCTTCCGTCGCATAATAGCGGAGCCACGTTTCGGGATCTCCCTCGGAATTGCAGCAATCCCAATGGAGATAGTGACCCGGCTGGTCAATTTTCTTTTCTTGTGAAGGCAGGATATCGCGAAGAATCAAGCAGTACAACGCCTGATCCGAAAGATGATCGGTGAAATCGAGTACGAGCTTTTTCTCGTACAGTTTATTGATGATATCGGTCAAAACGTCATGCAGGTCTTCGTCGTCAAGCGCGTCGGGACGTGGCAGCGTGAGGGCGGGAGTAAACCACTCGGCAATCGGAACGACGGGTGCTTTTTCCCATGCCAACATCGACGCGAGATATTCGTTTTCGAGCGGCGTGGGCATTTCAGCCACGTTGACGGCTTCAATCGCTTCGTCAAAAAACGGCTCCAGTTCATCACGCAGTTGCGCGTTCCGGAGCAGGTGATCGACTTCCTCAGGCTGGGTTCGGCGAAAATCAGACATCTCGACAACTCCTCACAAAAACTTTAGTTCTTTGGACGAGGTTTTTAATCCCTGTATTTCACTCTATCAACAAACGACGCTCGATCAAGAGTGCTAGCAAGATAAAGAGTTAGAGAAAGTTTCATTCGCTTTGCATTTCTGAATCGCGACCGTTAAGATCAGGAAACTCTCCCCAGAACAACCGTCACAAACGATAAAGTCGCCGCGAGAGAGAAAACACCGGCGAAAAAAACGGCGGTGAAAAAACGACCTTTCACTTTCCCGGCGAGCGGGAGGCGTAAGCTCCCTGTTTACTAACCCTGCTTACACCGGCGATAAACATTTCCAAGAGTTATCCTTCCCCAGCGGACAGGGGGCTGACGCCCCCGCTCGCCATTTTGCCTTTGTGCATTGCCATTAAATTCTCATGCCTAGCACGGACGTCGTTATCATCGGGGGAGGGATCATTGGACTGGCAACCGCCTATCAACTGACGCGACTTCATCCCGACAAACAGATCATCCTTCTCGAAAAAGAAAGCTCCCTCGCGTTTCATCAGACGGGCCGCAACTCCGGCGTGCTACACTCCGGGATTTACTATCGACCCGGCAGCTTGCGGGCACAAAACTGTCGGGCTGGAAAATTGGCGATGGAGGAGTTCTGTCGCACAGAAAACGTTCCGTTTGAAATCTGTGGCAAGGTGATCGTCGCTGTCAATGAAGCGGAATTTCCTGCCCTGGATCGGATTTTAGAACGGGGAACAGCCAACGGCGTAAGCTGTCAACTGATTGATCGCGAGCGACTTCGAGAACTTGAGCCGCACGCTGCCGGGTTGAAAGCAATCCACGTTCCGGAGGCGGGCATCGTCGATTATCCGGCCGTCTGCTTTTGTCTCGGTCAACGAATCGTTGAGCATGGCGGACAAATTCTGCTGAAGACTCGTTTCACGGGAATGGAACGCCACAGCGAAGGAATCATTGTGAAATCGACCGCAGGCGAGATTCACGCCAAGTATGCCGTCAACTGTGCTGGCTTACACGCCGATCGGGTCGCGCGGTTCACGGGCCAACAGTTTAAGGAGCAGATCGTTCCCTTTCGTGGTGAGTATTACGAACTCAAGCCGGACGCGAAACATCTCTGCCGCAATCTGATTTATCCCGTCCCTGATCCCAACTTTCCCTTTCTCGGCGTTCACTTCACGCGGCTCATTCATGGCGGTGTGGAGTGTGGTCCCAACGCCGTGTTGGCGTTTGCGCGAGAGGGTTATCGTAAGTGGAACTTTTCACTCCGCGATTTGACGGAGACGTTGACCTATCCCGGTTTTCTGAAATTGGCATACAAGAATTGGCGAACGGGACTCGGCGAGATGTGGCGTTCGCTCAGCAAACGGGCGTTCGTGCGGGCCTTGCAGCGGCTCGTGCCCGAGATTCAAAGCGAGCATTTGACCACCGCCCCGAGCGGCGTTCGCGCGCAAGCGGTCACTCGCGAGGGAACCGTCTTCGATGATTTTTGGTGGATGGAAACGGACCGCGTGGTGAACGTCTTCAACGCTCCTTCGCCCGCCGCGACCGCCGCGTTGAACATCGGCCAGACGATTGTCGAGAAATTGGCCCAGCGGTGGAAGTAGCGGAGGTGTAGGAGTCTGAACGCAAACTGCAAAACGAACGACGCGACCTCACGTTTTTTCTTCGACGGCACCCATTCCGGCGAGAACTTGCGTGTTGGCATCTTTCTGGCGTTCGTAATCGGTTCGCAAGGCGGCTATATCCTCTCCGAAACGGGAAAGGCGTTCATTAAAATCTTCGTCGCGGTTGCTCTCCAAAAACATCTTGGCGATTTCATGCTCGAGCTTCAGCCGACCGAGAATCATTTCCACTTCGCCGACGACCAAACGAAACAAATTCAGCTTTCGCTCCAATAAACCCAGCAGTTGATCTTCGAGCGTACCTTGCAACGTATAGCTCGTGACAAGGACTTTTTTCTCCTGACCCAACCGGTGAACCCGCCCGATCCGTTGTTCGATCTTCATCGGGTTCCAGGGAAGATCATAGTTCACAATCCGACGGGCGAACTGCAAATTGCGGCCTTCGCTGCCCGCGTCGGTCGCGAGGAAAATGCGAGCATCTCTGCGGAACGATTCGACGGCCGCGTCCTTTTCCTTCGAGTCCATGCCGCCGTGAAACTCGACGAGCGACATCCCTTCGCCCCGTAGTCGGGCGGCGATGTAACTCAGCACGCCCCGATATTGCGTGAAGAGGACGACCTTTTCATCGTGACTTCGCAAATCATGCACGAGCGATTCAAGTTTAACGTCGAGCGTGACGGCGTCGGCCTTGCGAATGAGTTCCTTTACTTCGCGTTCGAGTTTCGCATCGTTGGTCGCCCGCACGCGGGGTAACAGATTGTTCGCGAGACTCTCGCGAAAGCGGAACGGGCTGCCGCACAGCATTTTCAAATAACCAATCGTCACCAGCGGTGCGGTGCGGGAGTAGATTTTCGGAAACCACTGGCGACAGAACGTGATCGCGGCGGTGTACAGGGTCGTTTGCTCCGGCGTCATTGCCAAGCGGCGCGTCTCGCCCGAGCGTTCGGCGAATTTAATGCCAACCTCGCCCCGTCGATTGCGGACCATCACCTGCGATAAAAGTTCTTTCAGTTCCGCCGGTTCGCGACAGCGAGTGCGATCCCCTTTGACGAGAAACTTGTCGCGAAATTCGCCGTCGGTATACAACTGGCCCGGCCGCAGGATCGTGACCAGATTGTAAAGTTCAAGCAGATCGTTTTGAAACGGCGTGGCCGAAAGGAGCAGCAGATAACGACTGCGAATTGCGTTGACGAATTTCCAATTTCGCGTGCGGCGATTCTTCATCCGGTGAGCTTCGTCAATCACGACCAAGCCCCAAGGGATTTTGTGAATCTCGACCGAGTGTTTGTTTCCCTTCGCCGTATCGAGACTGGCCACGATCAGATCATGAGTGTTCCAATCGGCGGCGGCAGTGCCAATTTCAAACGGGAGCGAGAATTTATCGCGGAGTTCGGCCTGCCACTGGGTCACGAGCGTGGCGGGAGTAAGGATGAGAACTTTTTTCACCAGGCCGCGCAGATGCAGTTCCTTGATGATGCAGCCCGCCTCGATGGTCTTGCCGAGACCGACTTCATCGGCCAACAATGCCCGACCGCCGAGTTGCCGCAGAACATGCTTAACGGTTCGCTCTTGATAATCGTGCAGTTTGAGATTTCGCAACACGGCTGGTGCGCGAAGCGTGTCAAAGCCACTTTCCAGGGCAAGCCGTTCCGCCAAAATTCGCAAATCAATCGTGTCGAGATCAACCAGACGCTGATTCAAAAACGAATCGACCAGCGGATGGACGGGCGGACCGGGGAGCGGGTCAATCGGCCGGGGCAACGGTTCATGGGCGAAGAGCCGTGAAACGTTCGTTGAAGTTGCCGTTGAAAGAAACGTGCGACGGGGCCATTCGGCCGGAACCGGCGAGATCGACAACGGTTCGCGCGATGGCAGTGTAACCGGCGATAATCGGACCGCCTCGTCCGGTTGCGGAATCGAAAACCGATACCCGCATTCGCACTTCGCGCGGCGGCCCGCATGAAATTGAGCGACGTCAAATCGCCGTATGCAGATCGGGCATTGCAAGAATTCGGGCATAATTGCCGGTGGAAAAGTATTCGCCGCTTGAAGTTTGTCGAGACACGTCCTACGCTACGGAGACCGTCACGCCCACGCCAGACCAATCATCAGGTGCTAAAAACTACCATGAAAGCCGCTTTCATCCAACAGATCGGTCCGCCCGAGAGTATCCTCTACGGCGATTTTCCTCAACCGCAATTCAAAAACGGTGAAGTTCTCGTGCGGGTGAAAGCCGTCGCGATCAATCCTATCGACACCTACATTCGGGCCGGAGCGATTCCTATGCCGATCCCGTTGCCGTATGTCCTTGGTTGTGATTTGGCGGGCGAGGTCGAAGCGATTGGACCTGACGTTAAGCGATTCAAAGTCGGAGATCGCGTGTGGGGCAGCAATCAAGGCTTGCTTGGTCGCCAAGGTGTCTTTGCCGATTTCGCCGCCGTGGACGAAGCGTGGCTGTATCCCACGCCCCCCGGCGTCAGCGATGAACAGGCCGCTGCGATTGCCCTCGTCGGCATCACGGCCCACCTGGGACTCGTGCGAGATGCGAAAATCAAACCAGGTGAGACGCTGTTCATCAACGGCGGGACAGGCGGCGTCGGCTCGACCGTCATTCAAATGTGCAAGGCCCTCGGGGCAAAAGTCATCACGACGGCGGGCAGCGACGAAAAATGTGCGCAGTGCAAATCGCTCGGTGCCAGCTTGGCGATCAACTATAAAACGCAGGATGTTGAAGCCGAGGTAAAAAAGTTCGCCTCCGACGGCGTGAACGTCTTTTGGGAAACGCTCCGCGAGCCGGACTTCGACCGGACGGTGCGCATGCTCGCGCCACGGGGCCGGATGATTCTGATGGCCGGTCGCGACGCGCGGCCCGTCTTTCCCGTCGGCCCGTTTTACGTCAAGGGTTTAGCACTGCACGGCTTTGTGATGTTCCATGCAACGCCGGACGAACAGCGAACGTGTGCATGCGACATCAATCAATGGATGGTGAGTGGGCAATTGACGCCGAGTATTGATTGCGTGATGCCCCTTTCGGATATTGTCGCCGCCCATCGTTTGCAAGAAGACAACACGGTGCGAAAGGTGGGCACACTGTCGGGGAAAATTGTGTTGAAGCCGTAAGCTGAACCCGGTATCAACAATGCCCGAAACTTCGCAATCGTCGCTTAGGACCGGGGCATCAATAACTGTCCCGATCATTTTGGCGATTGTGAATTATGGTACGGCAAGTCCGTTCACGGACTTTTCCGCCGCAGGCGGTACTAGGCCCAGGCTTTAGCCTGGGTCGCATACGTCGCCCACCGCGTTCCCTCTCGTTCTCAATACTCCCCCACCCCGCC
>JAYUFG010000212.1:0-5647 GCA_043738845.1 Planctomycetaceae bacterium | reverse complement strand
CGCTGCCGGAACCATCGTCGTTCGTCCTCGGCTTCCTCGGTCTGCTCGGACTTCTTCTGGCCCGCCGCAAGCGGCTGGGCCAGAAGTCGTAATCACTGCGTATCCGCGTCCACAATGATGGTGGTCCGCTGCGTGGACCATAATCATTGCGGTAGGGTCCGCTGTGCGGACCTTGTACACGCGGCGTCCCGTCGCGTATCAAAAGCGGCGAGACGCCGCGTGTACGAGTGATGCGATGACGGACCACTATCCGCAATGAACTATTTTTATCGTATCAAGGCTTTCATTTCGCGGACGGCTTGTTCCATCCCGACCATCATCGCACGGGCAATAATGCTGTGCCCGATGTTGAGTTCGTGCATTCCTTCAATCGCCGCGATGGGCTGCACGTTGCGATACGTTAATCCATGCCCAGCGTGGAGTGTGAGTCCCAGTTGTTGGACGAGTTCTCCGCCCGCTTGTAGTGTTTTCAATTCGGCCGATTGCCTTTCGCCAGCGGGGGCATCGGCATAACGACCGGTATGCAATTCAACGGCATCGGCAGAGAGGGCCTTGGCCAGTTCGATTTGCTCTGGCGAGGGATCAAGAAAAAGACTGACGACAATTCCCGCTTCTTGCAATCGGCGGATGGCATTTTGCACCGCCACCCGCTGCTGGACGATGTCGAGGCCCCCTTCGGTTGTGACTTCTTCCCGCCGTTCGGGAACGAGCGTCGCTTGGTCGGGCTTCACACGACAGGCAATGTCCAGCACGTCCGGATGACAGGCGAGTTCGAGATTGAGTTTCACCGTGACCGTTTGCCGAAGGATTTGCAAGTCACGATCTTGAATGTGGCGGCGATCTTCCCGCAGGTGGAGTGTAATCCCGTCGGCACCGCCGAGTTCTGCTAAAGTCGCTGCCCACACAGGGTCCGGTTCGTAGGTGCGACGGGCCTGACGAACGGTCGCCACATGATCGATATTAACGCCAAGTTCAGGCATGGGGGCAATTCGGGGCAAAATGAGTAAGTCCAAAAGGTTGGACGCCTTGTTTGAGACGTAGCGTCGCGCTAGAATCGGTGGAGGGGAATTGGCTTCCGAAACAGATGAAATTCCATTCAAATAGGAGTCTTCGCAATGCAAAATGAACGAATTACGCATGACCCGGCCGTCATGGGCGGAAAGCCGTGCATTCGAGGTCTGCGAGTGACCGTCGGAATGGTCATCGGTTTGTTGGCGACAGGAACAACCTGTGAGCGAATTTTGGAATCGTATCCGTATTTGGAACCGGCCGACATTGACGCGGCCTTGGCGTATGCCGCATGGCGACTTGAGGAACGTGAAGAAGAGTTGGTTGTAAAATGAGCGTGCCGATTCTGATTGGTTTGGAAAACTCGATTGCTTCCCCTCTTTGATTGAGGTCTTAAAAATGATCCTTCTCGCGATTGTTCTCCCGCCACTTGCAGTACTGCTTTGCGGCAAGCCGTTCCAAGCGTTGATTTCCATTCCCTTAACGGCTTGCTTTTGGATTCCTGGCGTAATCCACGCTCTAATGATCGTAAATGCTCGGGCTGCCGATCAGCGCAACAAGGCGTTGATTAACGCGATCAATCGGCGTCATAATTGAAACCGGCTTGAGTTTTTGTCTAAGTTTGCAATCCAATTATGAGGACAACCATGATACGTACCGTTGAAGCGACAATTGATGTGGACGGCGTTGTTCATCTTGCGGAATCCGTTCCGATGGCTTCGCCTCGTCGTGCATTGGTAACGATACTCGACGAAGAACCGATTCCAAACGCGAACGAGACGACCGTTCTAAGTGAAGCAGCACTGGCCGAGGATTGGAACCGTACCGAGGAGGACGCGGCATGGTCGTACCTACAGTCGGAGAAGTAATTCTCGTTCCATTCCCATTTTCCGACCTTTCGGAAACGAAGCTACGCCCCGCAATTGTTCTAGCCGATGCGGGTCGTGGCGATTGGATACTAAGCCAGATCACCAGTAAACCTTATGGCGATCCAAACGCCATCTTATTGGCAGCGACTGATTTTGCTTCAGGTGGATTACTGGTTGCGAGCCATGCTCGTCCCGGCAAGTTGTTCACCGCGAATTGCTCACTTATAGTACGTTCTGTCGCAAAACTAACGGACGCTGCCTGCCAACGGCTTCTCGACGCTACCGTGGTCCTTTTGCGGCCCGTTCGCGGATGATGATATCCGTGATGTTTTTCGATAACGTCAATCAATAACTACGTTAGTTTTAATACGAAAGAATACTCATGTCGCAATCCTCCGGCGGTCAGTTAGATACAGTCATGCAAGAATTACGGCTCTTTCCGCCGAGTGCGGAGTTTTCCGCGCAGGCCCGCATCGGCTCGATGCAGGCCTACGAGGCGATGTGGAACGAAGCGAACCAAGACATCGAGGCTTTCTGGGGCAAGCTCGCCAGTGAACTCCACTGGTTTGAACCCTTCACCAAAGTTCTCGAATGGAACGAACCGTTCGCCCAATGGTTTGTCGGCGGGAAGACCAATGTTTCTTACAACTGTCTCGATGCCCACCTCTCATCGGCTCGTAAGAATAAAGCCGCGATTATTTGGGAAGGAGAGCCGGGCGACCAAAGAACCCTCACCTATCAACAGTTGCATCGCGAAGTTTGCAAATTCGCGAACGTACTAAAGCACCTGAACATCAACGCTGGCGACGTTGTTTCGATCTACATGCCGATGGTGCCGGAACTCGCAATTGCGATGTTGGCCTGCGCGCGCATCGGTGCCGTCCACTCCGTAATCTTCGGCGGGTTTTCGAGTGAAGCGATTGCCGACCGCAATAATGATGCCAAGGCCAAACTCGTTATCACGGCCGATTCTGGCTGGCGGCGGGGACAACAGCTTCCCCTGAAAGCGAACGTCGATGAAGCGTTGAAGAAATCGCCGACGGTTGAAAAGTGCGTTGTCGTGCGACGAGTGGGAAACACGGTCCACATGGAAGAAGGTCGCGATTTCTGGTGGACCGACCTGATGAACGAAGCCTCGGCCGATTGTCCCGCCACTCCGCTCGATAGTGAAAGCCCGCTGTACATTCTGTACACGAGCGGTTCGACCGGCAAGCCGAAGGGGATCAAGCACACGACCGCCGGTTACAATTTGTATGTCAAGAAAACGACGGAATGGGTCTTTGACCTCCGCGAGGAAGATGTCTATTGGTGTACGGCCGATTGCGGTTGGGTGACGGGTCACAGTTACATCGTGTATGGCCCGCTCTCCGCCGGTGCGACCGTTCTCATGTACGAAGGGGCACCGAACTGGCCGCAAGAAGATCGCTTTTGGGAGATCATCGAAAAGTATCGCGTCAACATTTTCTACACCGCTCCGACCGCGATCCGCTCGTTCATCAAGTGGGGCGACCATCACGTCGAAAAGCACGACCTGTCGAGTTTGCGATTGTTGGGAACGGTCGGCGAAGGGATCAATCCCGAGGCCTGGATGTGGTATCACCACAAGATCGGCGGCGGTCGCTGTCCCATCGTCGATACGTGGTGGCAAACGGAGACCGGTGGAATCATGATGACGCCGCTCCCCGGTGCGATCCCAACCAAACCGGGAAGTTGCACCAAGCCGCTGCCGGGCATCGTCCCCGAAATCGTCGATGAAAACGGCGTTGCCGTCCCGGCGGGGCAAGGGGGTTGGCTCGTCATGGCGAAACCGTGGCCCGGCATGTTGCGGGGAATTTGGGGCGACGACGCCCGTTATCAGGAGCAGTATTGGAGCAAAATTCCGCACAAGTATTTGGCCGGGGACAATGCCCGCTGTGACGCCGACGGATATTATTGGATCATGGGCCGCATCGACGACGTGCTGAATGTGGCGGGACATCGCCTTAGCACGATTGAGATTGAAAGTGCGCTGGTGAGTCATCCGCTCGTTGCCGAAGCCGCCGCTGTCGGACGCCCCGACCCGATCAAGGGCGACGCCGTGTGTGTGTTCGTCACGTTGAAAAGTGGCACGGCGAACGACGAGCTAAAGGCCGAACTGAAAAAGCACGTTCGCAAAGAGATCGGTGCGTTGGCTCAACCCGACGACATTCGCTTCACGAGTGCGTTGCCAAAAACCCGTTCGGGCAAGATCATGCGTCGGCTTCTCAAAGACATCGCCAGCGGCAAAGCCACGACCGGCGACACAACGACGCTCGAGGATTATACGGTCTTGGCGAAATTGCGAAGCGATGAGGAATAAGAGTGGGGAAAGGTGGTAGTGAGGGGTCGTCTCGTGGTTAGCCGCGACGCGCAGCGGAGCGTAGGAACTTCGGGCGAATACGGCCGATAGGGTATTGCGGATCGCCTTTGCGTTCGATCCAGAACGCAACGCGATTTTGATGGTCGCTGGCGATAAATCGGGTGTCAGTCAAAAACGGTTTTACAAGCAACTCATTGCCAAAGCCGACGAACTTTACGACGCGCATTTAGCAAAACTGAAAGCCAAGCAGAAAAAGAAGAAGGGTTCATAACATGGCCAAGTCATTCAACGAACTTGTTCAACGGACAACGAGCAAGAAAACACAGCGGCGGGCGGTCGTTCGCACCCAAGAATTGCTCCGCGAATTATTGCTGAGTGAAATCCGTGAATTGCGCGGTAAGAGCCAAAAAGAGGTCGCCGAAGCCATCGGCATGAAACAACCGAGCCTATCAAAACTGGAAAAACAATCGGACATGCAGATTTCCACGTTGCAAAAAATCGTCAAGGCGTTAGGGGGTGAACTGGAAGTTCTCGTGAAATTCCCCAAAGGGGTCGTCAAGCTCGACCAATTCGGAAAAAAAGCCCGCCCGCCCAAGTCGAAACGAACCGGGCCGGGTGAATTGCAGTTGGTGTGAGTGGTGAAGGGTAGTTGGTGGAAGTGAGGGGTATTCTCGTGGTTAGCCGCGACGGGGTACCCGCTTGCGGGTGGCGGAGCGTAAAGTACAAGCGGCATCCTGCCGCTTCATGCACGCGGCAAGATGCCGCGTGTACTTTGGACCGCCAATTCCCTCATTTCACTGCGGCAAAACGAACACCGAAGGCTTTTTTCCTCGAAGCACTTCGTTCGCTGCATCGAGCAATGGTAAGTCTACTTTCAATTCTTGGATCGCGGGAAATGACCGTAGTTCTTTCAGCGATTCTTTCGTGATTTTCGTCCCCAGCAGGTCGAGCGATTTCAGCAACGTCAACTTGGCCAAGTGCTTTAGCCCGCTGCCGTCGATGTTTGTATTCACCAGCGAAAGCTCTGTGAGACCCTCCCATTCGGCGACAACGGCCAGATCGTCGTCCGAAATCAAGGTTCCGCTTAAATTGACGGTTTGAGTAAACGGTCGATTATCGTGAACAGCGGAACGCCGACCGGTTGGCAATTTCAAATTGTTCAAGCCCGCGCCCGAGACGGCACAATAGCTGAGATTGAGATAGTTTAGTGCAGTAAACACGATCGGCGTTTGCAATCCGGCGTCGCAAACCCACGAATTCGACACGTCGATAATTTCAGAACTGGCAAAACGACGGTGACAATGACCCTGAACTTGCGTTCTCGCCAGCACAATTTTATTGTCTCCACGATGGGTCTAAAACCCTCGCCTTCAGGCGAAACCTTTAGGTTCTTAGCTTGTGGAGTTAGGTTGACTTTGGCGAAGGTTACGAT
>JAYUFG010000211.1:0-2134 GCA_043738845.1 Planctomycetaceae bacterium | reverse complement strand
CTTTCGCGGAGCGAAAGACGACAGAATTATTCACCTGACTTTTAATTTTAGTTAGCGAAAAACTATGAGCGTACAAACACTCTATACCGCCGCGACGGGCATGGAAGCCCTGCAAACGAAGCTGGATACGGTCGCCAATAATTTGGCGAACGTGAGTACGACCGCGTTTAAGCGGGACCGAACGAACTTTGAAGACTTGATGTATCGGAATGAAATTTTGCCCGGGGCTTTGGACTCGGCGGGAAATCCGACTCCGACGGGAATTCACACCGGTTTGGGAACTCGCGTCCAGAGTACGCAAATCGATTTCAAACAAGGTGCCGCGCAACAGACGGGCAAGGAACTTGATCTGGCCATTGAAGGAAATGGTTTTTTCGCCGTAACCGATCCGTCGGGTGAAGTCGTCTATACGCGGTCGGGTAATTTTTCGATCAATGCAAATCACCAATTGGTGATGGGTTCGGCCGAGACGGGCCGCTTGGTCGATCCGGCCATTTCCTTTCCCGCCGACACGACCGGTGTAGTGATCAGCCCCGAAGGAATTGTCTCGGTTAAACAAGCCAGCACGACCGGACTTAATAACATTGGTACGCTGACACTTAGTCAGTTTGCTAACCCGCAAGGTCTGCTCAAGCGGGGCGAGAACCTGTACAGCGAAACGCCCGCGTCGGGCAACGCCGTTACCGGAAATCCGGGTATTAGTGGTGCGGGTGTCATTCGCCAAGGTTCGCTCGAAGCGTCGAACGTCGAACCAGTGCAAGAACTAATCGACCTGATTACCACACAGCGGGCGTTTGAATTGAATTCGCAGGCGGTGCAAGCGGGTGATCAAATGCTGACGTCGATTGTGAACTTGCGGCGGCCGTAAACGATAGACACTGAAAATTAACTCAGAGCGTAACTAAGAACCCTCACTCCGGCCCTCTCCCAGAGGGAGAGGGAGATATTTTCGGATAGACCCTCAAACCCCCGCAGACGAATAAGCCCCAGCGGACGAAATCACGCGACCAAAATTATGAACACTATCTTGCGAACCATTTCTGGAACTCTAGTCGTCGCGACGCTCTTATGCGTTCACGGCTCGGCGGCGGAATTTCAACTGCGGAGCGAAGTTCATCCGAAAGGCCCGGTGGTGATGTTGAGTGACGTAGCGGAAATTCACTCCATCGACGGAAAACAAATGGAACGCCTCACTGCGCTCGAACTTTTTCCTACGCCGCCAGCAGGTGTGAAAAGAGTCGTGCGGGTGCGAGACATTCAAGAATTCTTGGACACGCGGGGAATCGCACTGTCCGAACAACTTTGGTCGGGTGCCAGCCAAGTCACAATCCAATCGGGCGAGGCCAACGCCATCAAGCAAGAAAAGCCAACTCGCGTGACCGGCGGAATGGCTCGGCAAACGAACAGTGTTGTACAAGCCGCCATTCTGAAACACCTGCAAGAATCGGTCGATGCGAACGAACCGTGGGAAGTGGAACTCTTGCCGTTGGACGACGATCAAATCCGGGTGGTTGCGACATCGGGAAATCAATTGCACGTGACGGGTGGAATGAAACCGTGGACTGGGGCGCAAGAATTTGCGATTCTTTGCCCGACCAACAATGGCGTGGCGAATTTGTCCGTGAAGACAAAAATCACGTTGCCCCCGGCCGTCGTGATCGCCGTGCGGGGCATGTCGAAGGGGTCGCTCATTCGGGCCAATGATGTACAGTTGCAACGCTTGACCACGAAAACGGCCGCGACAGGCACGTTTTCTCGAATCGAGGATGTGATCGGACAGGAAATGACCAAGTCGGTCGCCGAAGGACAAACGCTCGACTCGCAATATATTCGCAAACCGCTGCTGGTGAAAAAGGGCGAGGTTGTGTCGGTCTATGTTCGCACGTCGGGCGTACAAATTCGCACGACGGGCCGAAGTCAAAATGAAGGTGCGGCGGGCGACGTGATCAATGTTGAATCGCTAACGGATCGTAAGGCATTTTTGGCGCGAGTGACGGCTCCGCAAGAAGTCGAAGTTTATGCTCGCGGAACGACGGTCGCCAATGAACCGGAAGTGGCGACGACGATTGCCCCGCCGCGAAAGTTGGTTAATGTTCGCAGTGTTCAGCCAACGCTGACGGGAAGTCGCTAAGGA
>JAYUFG010000210.1:0-5661 GCA_043738845.1 Planctomycetaceae bacterium | reverse complement strand
ACAATCCCATCGCAAATCCCGGCCTCAACGGTGGAGCCAACGCGATTCCACTGCCAGAGCCGAGTTCCTTCGCACTGGCCATTCTGGGTTTGTTCGGCTTGTTATTCGCCCGCCGCTGGCGTCGATAGTGTCCGCTTCGTGGGCATTGGCCTGAGCGAATCAGCCATGCACCCGTATTGTGCCAACCCAATTCAAAATTTTGTCGCCCCCTATCCGTCCCTTTCACGGGGGACTTATAATGATTTGGGGTTCGTTGGTTGGGGCGTGTGTGCAGGATGTCATCCCTGTCATCGGTCCATAGCACGATCCCCATATGTGTTTTTCTAATCATTGCAATAAAACAAGGTCGTGGCCATGCCCGTCCAAATGGAACTTTCGCGGATCGTGATTAGTGAGATCAACGATCAGCAGGTGATTTATCTCAAAGAGGTCGAGGGAACTCGGACATTTCCGATTGTGATCGGCATATTTGAAGCGACGAGCATCGACCGTCGCGTGAAACATTTTGAGTCACCCCGGCCACTGACCCACGATTTGCTCGTCCAAGCGGTCGAAGCGTTGGGAGGTGAGTTTCAGGACGTGGTGATTAGCGAACTTAAGGAGCACACGTATTTCGCACTTCTACGGGTGCGACATGAGGGCGAACTGATCGAAATTGATGCTCGCCCGTCCGACGCAATTGCGGTGGCGGTGACGTGTACACCCGCCTTGCCGATTTACGTTTCGGAAGAGGTGCTGAATGAAGTTTTGGGGGACTGATGCCAGCGAATCTGTTTGACTTGGTGTCATCGGTTGGCAACTTTCGGAAAACAGGGGATAAAGTCGAATCATTGCGGCTCCCCGCCCGGAAAACTCGCCGATCGTCGGTTTTCGGCCATTTTCGAGAGGTGCTGTGTCAGCCGAAATGACCAAGAAAAATGGCCCACCCCACATCGTCACGTTGACGGCGTACCGCTAAACCGCTAGAAACATAGCGTTGAGACGTATTTTTTGTCATAATACAGCCTGGACATGAATGTCCGGCGATAGGGTTAAACATCTTCGTCAAGGAGTTTCTTCGTGGGTGGAATCAGCGATCGTAAACAGGAAATCAAGCGTCGTCGTCATCGCAAAAAAAAGTTGGCCATCTTTAACCGCAAGCTGAAGAAGGCAACCGTTTCCGAGAAGCAAGTCATCACGGAAAAATTGCGGAAGATGACGCCTGGTTGCGAAGTGATTATCGACAATCTTGGCCTCGTGGAACGCAAGTAGGTATTGTAAAAATTGGTCCGTCGAGCATTCGTGATTTTTCGTTGAATGCTCACGAATCGCGGTGCGTATTTCGTGGTAACAAATCCTTTGTCTTCTGCGCAATCAAGAACGCTCACAATGAACAGTTTACTTCGAAAATGTCTGGCAAAATTTGTGATGTGCGCAGTGGCGATCATGGCTGCTGGTTATTGCCACACATTTGTGTCTGCACAAACACCCGTCGTGGGAGCACCGAAGTTGGAATTTCCGCAGAGTCCAACGCAATGGATTCAGGGACGACCGATCACCTTGGAGAACCTCAAGGGGAAGGGAGTCTTTCTCTGGTTTTTTGAAGAGCAATGTCCCAATTGCCGGAAGAAATGGCCCGACCTGCAAGCGGCGGCCAAAAAGTATGAAGGTCAGCCGGTGCTGTTTATCGCGGTCAATTCGGGCACAGCTCGTCCGGTGATCGAGGCTTACAATCGCGAAACACCGGTCAAGTGGCCGATCCTTGTTGATCAGTCGCGGGATTTTGAAAAACTGTGCAACGTTCCTGAGGTCACTTTGGAAAACGTCATGCAGTGTCGCGTGATCACACCCAACGGAAAGTTGCAACAAGGAAGCTGGAGCGATATTGAAGGCTCGATGGAACTGGCCGCCAAGGGTGCCGCCTGGAAAGTCGATCCGAAAATCGTGCCCGCCAGTTTGAAACCAATGTGGGAAGCCGTCGAATTTGGCAACTACACGACGGCCGGAGCATCACTGAAAAAAGCACTCACGACTGGCCCGGCCGATTCCCGGCAAGCGGCTGAAAAGATCAAAGCCGTCGTTCAGGCTGAAATCGCTGCCTCCGCGACGATTGCTAAGACTGCAGAGGATAAGGGCGACGTGTGGCTTGCCTACAAGCAATATGGCGAACTTGGCTCACGTTTTTTGGGTTTCGATATTCCGACCGAAGTCGATGCGGCTCGTAAAAAGCTGTCCGACAATACGGACGTGAAGGCGAATCTGTCAGCCCAACGAGAACTCGACTCGGCCAAGAAGCTGTTCAACACCGCGAGCAACATCAATCACAAAAAAGCTATCGGAATGCTGGAGAAACTTGTCAAAGATTCGGGTGGTACGGAAGCAGGGAAAGAGGCCGAGGGAATCCTCGCGCAGGCTGGTCAGAAATGACCAAGCAAGGAAGATTAGGTCAGATTCCTGACTGATCATTCCAAGAGTGTTTGTGGGACCGCGTTCGACAGGGAAAAGGCACCGGACGTTAGTGTCAGAGTTTCCAGTGAATGTTCTGCGCTGATCGTGCGCGAATAGATCAGCCACTCATCTCATCTCAATTTTGGTGCCTACCATGCTTATCTCCATTCGGTTGCGCGCGGTCGTTCGGTCGGACCGTGGGCGACACGTTGCCGCCGTGATGTTCTTGCAGATTGTTTGCCTGAGCAGATTCTTCAGCGTCGCCAACGGGGGGACGTTTCATGTAAACGACTTGCCGAACTTGAAGTGGTGGGCGAGTGCATCCGATTCGCAACTCGGTGCCAATTCGAATGGTACCGGTACGGTCTTGCCTGGTGGTTCGGTTGGATATGTTTCCGATCTTTCAGGCAACGGCAATAATTTATTTATGGGGAACGGCGTCGTGAACGGCGGCGACACTTTTCGCCCAACGTATCAAGCGAACTTTTACGAAAACACGCCTGGAATCGGTTTCAACGGTGTCAACAACCTATTGAGCTTAACGGCCCCCCTCGCGAACGGTGCCACCGAGTTCACGCTCGCATTGGTTCTAGGAGGACCGGCTTCGCCCGGCGGCACTGCAAACAACTGGTGGGGTTCCTTTGCGGGGTCTGGTGCGGCGACCGTCAGTACCAATCCATATGGTTACTTCGCGACGGCCAACGGCGGAACTCTCTCTGTTTATGGAAGCAACCGATACACGCTCAGTGCCAATGATTCCGAACTATTGATGATCGTGCGGATGAAGCAAGGTGGGCCGGTCGAGTTCTGGCAAAATGGAGTTCTACGAGGCACCGGCACGTGGCCAACCGGAACCAATAACTCGATTCTTTCACCGCAAAAACAACTTCTCGGTGGATACATCACCGCTACAAACCCGTCCTTAATCACTCCGGCGAATGTTTCCTCGATGGGCGCGTTTGCCAAAGGTTCTTTTCTGGAGGGAGTCGCGACGAACTCGTATCTCAGCGACAGTCAGCTCGCCGACTTGACTCAATACCTTACGAGAAAATGGCCTGCCGTGCAGGATTCGAGCAACTCTCCGAATGTTTACGATCCGGTCGGCGGCCACGTGCAGGGCGTTGCCTTGTCGCCCACCGAAAAATTTGTGTTTCACACCAGCACGATCACCAAGTACGATTCCCAATGGAATTCCCTGAACTCGTATAAGAATCCCAACGTCTTTGCGGGACTTCCGACGACTTATGGAAAAGTTGCTCACATGGGCGACGGGGCGTATGCGAACGGAATGCTGTTCGCTCCGCTGGAGGTCGATTTTGGCTATGTTGGAAAATACATCGGTGTTTATGATGCAACGAAGCCGGGGATGCCGCTACTTGGCTATCGCGACATTTCCCCGCAACATCATGAAGTTTCGAGCATGACGATCGCGCCCGACACAGGCGCACACGGGATCATGTTTGTCACTTCTTTTTACGGTTATGCCGGAGGCAGTAAACTTTGGATGTACGATTATGAGGACGGCAACATCGCATCGCCCCATTTCGGCGATTTCTTAGGCTCGGCTGACATTCCGGCGAACATTACGGGAATACAGGGCGTTACCTACCATAATGGGTTCCTCTATTTTTCCGAGGATAGTTGGAATATCGACCGCGTCCGTTGGCTCGGCTCGACGATTGACTCAACGTCGGAACACGTTTACAAGGGATTCACGACCGTTCAGGGGATCGCCGCTGATGAGAATGCTCTGTATTTGACTTATCAATCGGGATCGACGACCGAGTACATCGAAACGCTCACAACGGGACAGTTGGCCACGCTGCCCGAGCCATCCACGAACGGGATGATGCTGTGTGGTGCCGCACTACTCTTGGCGTTCGCGGCTTGGCGCAAACGGGCTGCATCGCGTATGCTGCGACAGGAAGCTTGATCGGAATTTGTTCGCGATCAGGTCGTTTCGACTTTCCTTCGCGATGAATTGAACCCCTCATGCGTATCGGCGTCTTTTGCAGCGGTGGAGATGCGCCCGGCATGAACGCCTGCATCCGGGCCGTCGTTCGCGCGGCCTTTGTGGCGGGACATGAAGTCGTCGGTATCCGTCGCGGATATCAAGGTCTACTCGACGAGGATTTCTTCGTCGGCAAGCTAGGGCAGCCCGTCATGTCGCCACGTGACGTTTCTGACATCGTGCAACTCGGCGGCACAATCCTTCGCACGAGCCGTAGCGACGAATTTATGACTGAGGCGGGCCAACAAAAAGGAGCCGCCAACCTTCGCAAGCACAGTATCGACGCCCTCATTCCCATCGGCGGTGATGGAACCTTCAACGGTGCGGTCGCTTTGGCCAAGTGGTGGAAGGGCCAAAGCGTCGGTTGTCCCGGTACGATCGACAACGACTTATTGGGAACCGACTACACCATCGGTTTTCATACGGCCGTCAACACGGCAGTTGAGTGCGTGGACAAACTTCGCGACACAGCCGAGAGTCACGAACGTATGTTTCTGGTTGAAGTGATGGGACGTCACAGTGGTTATATTGCGATGTACACCGCCTTGTGTGCTGGGGCAGAGGTCGCTTGTTTACCCGAAGCGCGGACCGACGTTGCTCAACTTCTCGAACGCTTGAAACTGCTTAAGTCGCGTGGCAAACATTCGATTATTACGATTGTCGCCGAAGGGGTCGTCGGCGGTGCTGAAGCTTTGCAGGTTAAATTGAAAATGGCCGGTTGTCCATTTCCCACTCGAGCGGTAATCCTTGGCCATTTGCAACGAGGCGGTTCCCCCGTCCCGGCCGATCGACTTTTAGCCAGCCGTCTCGGTGATTTCGCCGTTCAAGCCGTTCTCAACGGCCAAACCGGCGTGATGGCGGGAGAGGTCGGGCTGCAACCGGTTTTGACGCCTTTTGCGGAAACCTACACCGCGCACAAGTCGGTTCCCAATGAACTGCTCCGCCTCCTCGACACCCTCGCCAACTGACGCGAGGTTCGGGAATTTTCGCCAAATCGAAACCCAAAATATTGCACGTTCCGATAAACTCTGGTGGCAATTGCTGATCGTTTTGGCTACTCTAAAATGACCTTTCGGGCTATCGTCACACTGCCAATCTCTCAGCCCGTTCAAGCCCTTCGACCAGGAACCCTGTTATGCCATTTCACATTTCGCCCTTGTCGCGTCGTCATTTTTTGGCTGGTGGTTTGGCCGCCAGTGCGGGAGTCGGCTTTGGTTTGTCGA
>JAYUFG010000209.1:0-2142 GCA_043738845.1 Planctomycetaceae bacterium | reverse complement strand
AAGACTGCCCATGCTTCGGCCGTTCAATCCTCTCAGAGGTAAAGACCATCCAACGGAAAGCCGGATGCGGGAGACCCGCACGTCCGCTTTGGCGGGAGGGGAGACCGAGTCAATCGGTCTTCCCTACCCCAATCCATCAGTGGTCGCTCTGCGACCCAAAAAAACTCATTTGCAAACACGAACATGCTCTGCAGTCGGATCGCCTGCGGAAAGTTTTTTCAGCCACGGATGGAACACGGATCAAACACGGATGGGAGAGAAGAGATTCCGATCCATCGTTTTCCCGGCGGTCAGTTTTCCGCGCATCTTCGCTCCGTTTTTGGGCCGTTCCCCGCCCTTTCCCGCACCCTCCGCATATTCGGAATCGAAACTGTGTCCGCCGGTCGCGCGGACATCTTCCGCCAGCATCTAACCCGGCCATTCGGCGCACGCGGAATGCTCGGCAATTCGGCTATATCCCCTGTACCACGTCAACTCTTACGCCGTTGTAGAGAATCGACGGGCCGCGCGACGATAGTCTGTTTGTCAAATCAAACTTGCTAAAAAACTTCCGCCGCACGCCCGACTTTGAGACCGATCCAAATTTAACGTCTCTCAATTTCGCCGCCGTCGAAAGTCACCGCAATACATCCTCCCACCTCCCAGGCTGCCGCTCCCCACATGGCTACCACACGCCGCAAAACGTCTCCCGCCGCCCAATCTCCGCTCGAAACCTACCTGCGGGAGATCAACGAAACGTCGCTCCTCACCGCCAAGGACGAACGCGAACTGGCCACGGCCATCGGCAACGGCGACGTCCGCGCCCGCGACCGCATGGTCCGCGCGAACTTGCGTTTGGTCGTGAATATCGCTCGCGGTTACACGGGCAAAGGTCTCGCCCTGCAAGACCTGATCGAAGAGGGGAATCTCGGCCTGCTCCGCGCGGTCGAAGGTTTCGATCCCGCGATGGGCACCCGCTTCAGCACCTATGCCAGCTATTGGATCAAGCAATCGATCAAGCGGGCACTCATCAACACGGCGAAGACGATCCGCATTCCCGCCTACATGGTCGAGCTTCTCTCGAAGTGGCGTCGTGCAACGGCCCGCCTGACCGAAGAACTGGGCCGCACGCCGACACCGGAAGAAATTGCCCGCGTGCTGGGACTCGCTCGGAAGAAACTTCCGATCATCAAGAAGGCGATTCGCATTTACAACTCGACGCCGCAGACCGATCAGCCGGAGAACGGTTGGTCGCTGGGTGAACTCGTGATGGACGACGACGCCCGCACGCCCGAGGATATGATGCAGAACAGCGACAGCCTGACGCACGCTCTGGCGATGTTGGAAAACATGGACGGTCGCGAAGCGACCGTGCTAAAAATGCGTTTCGGCCTCGACAGCGGCGAACCCCGCACGCTGAAGGAAATCGGTGAATCGCTCGGCCTGACTCGCGAACGGGTTCGACAAATCGAAACCGAAGCCTTAGCGAAACTGGCCCACGGATTGAATGCGTAGTCGGCTTCTGTCTTTTACGCCGGGGCAAATTATGCGATCTGAAACCACCGTCGTTCCAGGCGGTCACCAATTTCGAACGCAATTCGCCCCCACTATGGAAGGGTCGATAAACTGGTCTAGGTAAAGCATCGCGGCCAACTTCTCCGCCTTCGCCCGTAATGCAGCTTCCATGTTTTCGTCTCCTGTGTCAAAATGGGTTGAGTACTCTAGCTACTGCTAGCTGACACAAGATTTCTTACAGGCCCGGATGTACGGCAATCAGCAGCAAGATGATCATCCAGTTGTGTGTATAAGTTGGAACAAAGCGCACGTATTTTGTGATTTGCTGAGTAAGAAAGAATCAAAGAAATACCGGCTTCCGACCGAAGCCGAATGGGAATACGCCTGTCGAGCCGGATCGGCAACACATTATGATTTTGGCGACGCGCTGAAAGGCGACAACGCTAACTGCCGGGGCGATTATCCCTACGGTACGACGGCGACGGGGCCTTGGGACCGGTGCATAAATAACTGTCCCATCATCGTCCTTCACAACCGCGAAAAAACGTCCTTTCGCTCCTAGACTGTGAATCTATCGAAGCGTCGGAGCGGTCGCGGTTGCCCGCGACGGTTTTTTTGTTTTTGTCGCGGGTGAAATGAGGAAGCGGG
>JAYUFG010000208.1:0-2143 GCA_043738845.1 Planctomycetaceae bacterium | reverse complement strand
CCAGCCGCTGGGCTGCGTAAGGTTGTGGACGCCTTTTTTGTTTCGTGTGCAGCAAATGATTAACGGTCTCCCTACCCTGACGGTCAACGCCAGTAATTTCGTGAAGCTGTCTAATACTACAACGCTAGTTGGTGTTGGTGATTTGTGGGTTGGTGAGCGAAACTGTGTGCGTTTCCAAACCCGGAGGACCTGGCATGGATGCCAAACAAATTCGCTCGTTGCGGCCGAAGTTGAAGTCGTTGTTGAAGCGGTTTGACGATTGCTTCTCGCGGAGTGAGACGCGCGGTCATCTGTCGATCTATGTCGAAGGGCAGTTGTCCGATTTGCCGCGGAAGAACTGCGAGCCGATCGCCGATGCGGTGAACATGCCGCCGCGAACCTTGCAGCAGTTCTTGAGTTTGCTCGATTGGGATCATGATTTGATGAAGGCCAAGTTGCAACAACTGGTGGCGACCGAGCATGCCGGCCCGCACAGCATCGGCATTATTGACGAAACGGCCTGTCCGAAGAAAGGTGAAAAAACGCCGGGCGTGCAACGCCAGTGGTGCGGGGCCACCGGCAAGAAGGACAACTGCGTGGTGACGGTGCATCTGGCCTACGCGCACGATAATTTCCATGGTTTGCTGGACAGCGAATTGTTTTTGCCGGAGAGTTGGTCGAACGATCGCCCGCGCTGTCGGGCGGCCGACATTCCCGACGACATGGTGCATCGGCCGAAGACCGCCATCGCTTTGGAACTGTACGACCGCGCGCGGAGCAACGGCGTGACGTTCGAGTGGCTGACGTTCGACGAAGGATACGGCAAAAGCATCGGGGTTTTGGCGTCTCTGCGCGGCAGCGGACAAAAGTTCGTGGCCGAAGTTCCCGTGACGTTCCGCGGCTGGATCCGCCCACCGCGCGTGACCAATCGCCGTCGCTGTGCCACCGGCCGGCCGGGCAATCTCCCGCGTCTGGTTCGCGGCAGCCGACCGTTTCTTAGCGTGCGCGAGCATCGGGAGCACAGTCCCGAATTGCGCGATCAGCCGTGGCAGCGATTCCGCGTGAAGGACGGCGAGAAAGGGCCGATGATCTGGGAAGTCAAACAGGTGTGGTTTTACCCCAACGGCGAGGACAACTTGCCGATGGAGCCGATGCACTTGATCGTGGCCCGCAACGTGCTGGAGCCGGAGGTGATCAAGTACTTTGTGGCGGACGCGCCGCGCGACGCGCCGCTGACCGTGCTGCTGCACGTGGCCTTCTCGCGATGGCGAGTGGAGCGCTCGTTTGAAGATCAGAAAACGGAATTGGGCTTCGACCATTTCGAAGGCCGTTCCTATATCGGCCTGATGCGTCATCAAACAATCACGGCCTTGACCCACCTGTTCCTCTCCCGAGTGCATCAAGAGTGGCGGGGGAAAAAATCCGGAGTTGACCGTTTGCCAAATTCGCACGGCGGCCTCGGCGTTGGTTCAGTCCTGGTGGCTCTCTCGGAGGGCGGCCGGCCCGCTGATCGAGCGTGCCGCTCGCGTCATCCGCGACACCCAGCTCCGCAAAGCCCGCTCGCGGAAGAGTCACCGCAAGCGCACCCTGCGAAAATTACGAGGTCTCGGCGTCACCATCAGCGATCTGCCAAAATGCGGATGGTGATGAAACTAGCGTTGTAGTATTAGAGTCTATCCGGATACTGGCATTGTCATAAAACGTGAATTCGTCGAGATTTCGTGCATTCCCCTTAACTCTGGAGTGCATGACCATGCGGTTCAAAACGATTCCCCGCAAGACGTATCCCTCGGACCTTACGAACGAACAATGGAGCTTTCTTGCGCCACTGCTTCCGCCGGATCGCACGGATCGCCTCGGGCGTCCTCGGGAGGTTGATTTGCGCGAGGTCATCAACGCGATTCTGTTTATCAATCGCAGCGGTTGCCAGTGGGACATGCTGCCGCACGACTTGCTCCCCAAGAGCACGGTCTACGACTACTTCGCCCAGTGGCGCGACGACGGCACGTGGCAGAAGTTGATCGACGCGCTGCGGACGCAAGTTCGCGTCGCGGCGGGACGCGAACCGACGCCGAGCGCCGCGTGCATCGACAGCCAGTCGGTGAAGACCACCGAGGTCGGCGGCGACGAGCGGGGCTACGACGGCGGCAAGAAAATCAAGGGG
>JAYUFG010000207.1:0-5676 GCA_043738845.1 Planctomycetaceae bacterium | reverse complement strand
AGCCTCAGTGAAGATGGACGCCTGGACGAATATCTTCGCGCCCGCCCCGGCAGCCCGTTCGTCCGCCGCCCACCCCTCGAAACCGCCGCATAAGCTGAAGTGGACCCACGACATTGGGGTTCAGATACCCCCGAATAGCACCTACATCTCATGTTGAGAAGATGAAGTTATCCAAGGATAAAAGTTCGCTCGTTGTGAATCGTTCGTTGACGTTGGGAGGAATTCCGCCCGAGACGTTCGAGTATCGGTTGGGCAATCGCAGTGCGCTCGATTGGGTGATCGACCAGTATTAGATTTCCGAAGACAAACGAAGCGGCATCCGTTCCGACCCCAACCGGGCCGACGATCCGGAGTACATCGTCCGCCTCGTCGGGCAAGTCGTGCGGGTGAGCATCGAAACAGCGAAGATTGTAAAGGGGTTGCCAGAGTTTGGGTGATGGGCGGGACGCTATGGGCGTATCCCGAGTCCCATTCACGGTCCGCCCGCCGCCACTCGGTAGTCACGCGTATCCACCGCCGCTTGCGGAAACGGATCGGGAAGTTTGAGACTTAGTTTTGTTTACGCCCCGGCCACTTCCAACTCACACGCCGTTTCTTTCCCCCGCGTGATGACAAAGCCCAGTTCTTCGATCATCCGGTAATCGGCCTCGGGCGATTGACCCTTGGTCGTGAGATAGTCGCCGACGAACAGCGAATTGGCGGCGTACATTCCCATCGCTTGCAAACTGCCCAAATGAATTTCACGCCCACCGGCAATTCGCAATTCACTCGTCGGGTTCACAAACCGCATCAGACACAGTGCCTTCAAGCAAAAGCGGGGGTTCAAATCGCGTTTGTTCGCGAGGGGCGTCCCATCGATGGGATTGAGGAAGTTCAGCGGGATCGACTCGACATTCAGTTCGCGAAGTTCAAACGCCATCTGCACCAGGTCTTCGTCCGCCTCGCCCATCCCGATGATTCCGCCCGAGCAAAGCTGCATTCCCGCCTTGCGAACGGCTTTCAAGGTGTCGAGGCGGTCTTGATACGTATGGGTCGAACAGATTTCGGGATAAAACTTTTCGCTCGTGTTCAGGTTGTGATTGACCTTATCAACGCCGCACGTTTTTAACCGCACCGCTTGGGCCTCGTCGAGCAAACCGAGACAGGCACAGATATTTAGATCGTACTGGGCTTTGATCTGCGGGACGATCTGCTCAATCGCGTGCAGTTCGCGTTCGCTCGGCTCACGACCAGAGATCACAATGCAGTACGTCTTTGATTGACGCTCCGCCGCGACGCGGGCACCATCCAACAACTTGTCCCGAGAGAGGATGTTGTACTTCGGAATCTCCGCATCCGAGACCTTCGATTGTGAGCAGTATCCGCAGTCTTCGGGACACAAACCGCTCTTGGCATTCATCAAGAAGAACAATTGGACCGTGTTGCCGAAGTGTTGGTGTCGAATGCGAAACGTCGCGGCAAGCAGCGACACGAGTTCTTCGTCGGGCGACTGAATGATCGAAAGGGCCTCAACGCGGGTAATAGAATGTCCATCGAGGACGCGCTGGGCGAGGTCGTCCCAACGTCGCGCGGCCGAAGCGTTGCACGTCTCGTGGGAAGCGGAACAACCGTTGGTGGAAGAATTTGATGTCATGCTGGGTACCTTCCGACGACAAGGCGGCGGTGTGGTGGGTGAAATTTTCGCAAATATCGTTACCGCGAAACCTTCCTAGTTATCACGCACTGGGCCGCTCGGCAAGTCGAAATCGGGAACCGTCGCGGTTTTCTCGCGAAAATCGGCCTCTTTCGCTAGGCATCCGGCCCTTTTTGGAGTATGAAGAAGATTAAGTACCATGACCACCGCTACCCTCACTCCTGTCGCCTCTCGTCAGCACCTTGTGCGGGTGGGAGTATTGGGTCAAGTCGGTCGCTTCACGGCGGTTGATTTGGTGCGATATCCCCGTGGGTTAAAGGTCATCGTCCGCACCAGTCGCGGGTTAGAGGTCGGCGAAATTTTAGCCCCGCCGAGTGACGATTTGCCTAACGCATCGGCCGATGGTTCGATCTTGCGAGGGATGACGGTCGAGGACCAACTGCTCGATTCGCGGTTGCAGAAAAACCGCGATGCGGCCCTGCTCGCGTGCGAAAGTCGCCTCCGCGATTTGAATCATCCCGTCACACTGCTCGACGTCGAACACTTGTTTGATGGGCGCAGTCTGTTCTTCTATTTTCTGGGAGAAGTTCCGCCAGAGATTGAAATGCTGACGGACGAACTGGCCGAACTCTACGACGCCGAAGTGCAGTTCCGAAAATTTGCTGAAACGGTGACAGAAGGTTGCGGGCCGGGTTGCGGCACAGAAAACGCGACGGGCGGCGGCTGCTCTTCTTGTTCAACCGGCTGCGCCATCGCTGACGCGTGCGGGACTCGCAAGAAATAGTCTCAGCAATCGCGCTGGCGAAAAACAAGCCTGGGGATAGTCCCGAAATAACTTCCCGATATCACATTTGATGCGTCCCTGCGGCCATTTCGGTTCCACCTCGCTCCGCTGCTAACCTAAGATCGCAAAACCGGGAAGTTATTTCCGGACTATTCCTTGACCGCTCGGTCTGTTTTTCTGAGACGCTGGAAGACACGAAGACGCACTGCTGCGAATTCAACTTATTGCAGCATCCCTTCGTTGAACGGATTGGGCTGCGTCGCGGATCCTACGGTCGAACTGGATCTAGCGTTTTTTCCGAAAGGAGTCATTAGCAAGTCGATGACATCCGCCGAGATACTGTCGTTGAGCCATTGCGCGTTTCCACCACAAAAAACGACGTTCACGCCGCCGGGATGCTTGCTTGTAATGTAACAGCGATCTTTGGAACGGGGCGCTGCCAGGATGGTGGGATCATTGATTGCCCGCGGATCAGCGGCCGCGTTGTTACCGGTCCAATAGACGCCGTAATTTTTGTCGTCAATATACGGCACGCCCCATTCTGCGTTGCAAATCGATTCCATGATGAGCAGAGTAAACTTCAAACCGTCGTGGCTATTGACATACGAACTCGAAACCTTTTCGAATAGTTCACCCTTGATCTGTGGCATAAAGACGCCGTTCTCTTTCCAGTCGGCCGGAGTGGACGGGCTGCCAGTGCCATTTTTGCGGCCAACATTGGCCGCATAGTGCAATGGAGTGCTCGTGGGGGACAGACTCGAAATCGGGAAGGAGGGACAGGTGTAAACTTCCATGAACGTAGACCAACCACTTCCGGTCGTTTTACTTAACCCGTCGATGTCGCCTCGGCCCAGATTATTGACCAACAACGCGGGCCAAGGAACCTTGGTCGTATTGATTTGCATATTCGAACATTCCGGTGGGTAATAGCTCTTCACCGATTCAAAAGTTGCGGAAGCGATCCCCATTTCACTCAGGTGGTTTAGACACTTGGCTTGGTTCGCCCGCTCGACGACGGCCATTGCGGCCGGAATGAGCAATGCCATCAACATCGCGATGACCGTGATGACGACCAGCAACTCTACCAACGTAAAGCCAACTCGAGAACGGCGGAACATGACAAAGTTCTCCCGAAAGGGAATGCGGAATGAAAAAAATCGAATGACGCGATGCACGATACGCAGCAGATAAGAATTCGCTGGACGAAGCTCGTCCAGTTGGAATTGTATCCGTTCGGCCAAAATAATGCCAGCAAAATTATGGAACAGGACCGTTTTCGGACCTCTTTCGTCGCCCCCGATTGTAGCCATCCCACGCTGTTTATCGACGATCATCCACGGCCAAACCATAAAAACTGGTGTTTTCCGGGGAACCGCCGGGGGTTTCCCCGACAATTGAGCGGGTCGGCTTAGACGCCGACCGTGACGACCCCGGTCGTGGACGACTGGGCTAAGCAACGAAACGACGACCGGGTCTATTGCAACATCGTTTCGAGGAGTGGACGTTGTTTGGGAAGTGGGGTCACTGTGCCCGCCTCTTTGACATCTTGCCCATCGGGAGTCATCAGCAAGTCGATCACGTCCGCTGAGATATTGTCGCTGAGCCACTGCGTATTCCCGCCGCAAAACACGACGTTCGCACCGCCGGGATGACGGCTACTGATCAAGCAGCGATTCTTAGCGCGGGGTGTTTTGAGGATTGTCGGGTCGTTGATCGCTTTCGGATCGGTGGGGGGATTGGTCCCGTCGGTACTTGTCCAATAGACGCCGTAATTTGAATCGTCAACGTAAGGCAGGCCCCAGTCCGCACTGCACACCGTTTCCATAACCAGCAATGTATACTTTAGACCGTCGTGACTATTGACGAAGGAACTGGAAACTTTTTCGAACGGTTGGCCTTTGATCTGCGGCATAAAGACGCCGTTTTCTTTCCAGTCAGAAGGCATCGTCACAGTGCCGCTAACATTTTTGCGGCCCACATTGGCGGCGTAATGGAGAGGTGTAGACGTGGTTGGATTTCGACCTGCAACCGGGTTCGAGGGACAGGTAAAGACCTCCATATATCCCGACCACGAACCGCCGTCTTGTTTGCTAAGACCATCCAGGTCGCCCCGGCCGAGTTGGTTGACGAGTAACGCAGGCCAAGGAACCTTAATCGGATTCACTTGCGTGTTAGAACACTCGGGCGGGTAATAGCCTTTGCTATTTTCAAACATCGCGCACGCGGTTCCAATTTCGTTCAAGTGGTTTTGGCAGATCACTTGATCGTGGCGTTCGAGTGGACCGGTGGTGGAAGGAATAAGCAACGCGAGTAAAAGGACAACCACCGCGATCACGGCCAACAAGTCCACCAGTGTAAACTCAATTCGCAAAGGGCGGGACACGACGTGGTACTCCCCTGTGGAAAATTCGGGATGAGAATTAGGATCGAGCGACACGCAAAAATTGGCGAATGAGCCTTTGTGGGACTGGAACGGCCCGCAATGCTTTGTATCATGTACGCGGAAGTTATTCCAGCAAAAATGTCGATCCAACTGGATTTGTCGCGACATTTTCCGGTACGGCGATTCTGACCCAATCGTGGTTGGTTGCCGCTGCATCCCTCCGTGTGTTATCATCGACGATGGCGGAGTGATCCTTGCGATCCGTCAACGCTCCGCCACCCGCAAGCGGGTGCCCGGTCGCGGCTAACCGATGGTTGCAAAACCGGGAAGTTAGTTCATGCCGAATCCTGAGTCACCCCTCACTTTTCCCTCCCCTTTCTACTTTTTTTGTTTTGACTTCGTCGTTCATCGCTCATCATTTCGCATTCATCATTTCCCCTGACTCCCCCATGAATCACACGTCTGAAATTGAAGTCTCACTTGTCCCGCTCGAAGGTTGGCATTGCTCCCATTTGTATTACCGTTTTGATCGGGCGATATTGCAACAGTTCTCCGTCGCCGACCGGCAACAGGGTGCGGCCGAACTCGCCGCCACGCTCGATCCGGCTGGACCGCACGCCACCGCTCGGCTGCAAACGTCGATCGTTAGTGGTCACAAAGCCGACTTCGGGCTGATGGTACTCGATCCGGACCCGCTCAAAATTGATGCGGTTCATCAGCGGGTTCTCTCGGGCAAGCTCGGTCCGGCGATTGTGCCGACGTATTCCTTCGTGTCGATGACGGAAGTTTCGGAATATGTTCCGACCGTCGAGGCTTACGGCAAGCGGCTGATTGAAGAAGGCGAACAACTCGACAGCCCAAGCTATCGCGCAAAAC
>JAYUFG010000206.1:0-5687 GCA_043738845.1 Planctomycetaceae bacterium | reverse complement strand
TACAGCCTAATGAAACGCCCCCGCGCCGTGCTGCGTGAAGCCCTGGCCTCGAAAGGCGTTACGCCTTAACGTGATGCCATTCACTCCCGTCCCCTTTTGTAGGTCTTTTGTAGGTTCGACAATCGGACAGTTGTTGATGAGGTGGTTCCTACGTCTGCGGTGTCGTCGGTGCCGGTTGCAGCGGCTTGCGTCGTGAGAACCAGCCTTCGCCCAGGACCGTTGTTGCCACGCGATCTTCCAAGTTTGGCCGAAAGATCGTCAGCAACATCAAGGGGAGATACCACGCCATGTGGACACCGCCCCGATGGGCGTGCCAAAACTGTGTGGCCAACATCACGACGGCCGAGCAACTGAGCAGCGTCCCGAGGTTCTTTCGCGAGGGCCACAACACAAAACTAAACGCGACCACCAGGAACGCCGCCAACACCGGAATCCGATAGACCGGGTCAATATATTGCAGCCCCCAAAATCCTTCGAGATTTTTACTCGCCGGAAGACGGAGACCAAATGTTTGTTTGACCCAGCCCAGAAACTGTTCAGAACTCGCCGCCTGACACCACATCGACGCGACCAAAATCCCGGCCCCACTAAGAACGCCCAGCATTAGCCGTCGCCAACCCCGTTGAAAGTAAAAACTGATCCACAGCGGCAACAGAAAGATCGGATAATAAACGGTCGCGATGGCCAGTCCTAAAAACAGTCCGGCTAAAAACGGTCGCCGATAGGTCACGATGGCCCACAATAATAACGCCCCGGGCAAGACGTGCGTCACTTGTCCGGTCCACTGGGCCGTGTAGGGCAACAGCAAGTACAACCCGGCCGCAGCGATCCCGGTCCGCAAATTGTCGAAATGCCATTGGCCAATAATCACGAGACCAAGGACGATTAAAATGTGTGAGGCGACGGCAATCGCCCGATTTTGCGCATCATACGGCAGCAGCGTCGGCTCCTTGGCAGCAATTTCCGCCGGAGGATGCACGTCGGCGGGCAGCGGTTCCACCTTGGCAATGTCCTTGTTCGCTCCCCCGTTCTCCGTTTCGTTGCCATTTTTGGTGGGACCATTCGTCGTCGGTCCATTCGTGCTGGACGGTTCTACAACGGTCTTTAGCACGGTCGTTTTAACCGGCGGATGGGTCCAAAAGCCAGCGCAATAATGAAAGAAGAGTGGATTCCCTGGTCCGTAGTTGGCAAACTCGGCCGGACCGATTTCGCCGTTATCTGCCACGACCGGTCCCGCCACATCACCGCCATTCGTCTTTTCCGCTGGCGGCCGGTCGAGGAGGTTACGATTGATGACCAATACATTCGTCATCAAAAAGATAAACAGTGTCACGCCCAGAAACGTCAAACCGCCCGCCGAAAGATTAGGCTCCAACAATGGGCGGCGGACCATGACCGAGTCGAGCAGCAGCCGCACCATGAACAGTCCCCCCACCGCGAACAGCCAAATATAGCCCGCCAGTTCCTTGGTGACGTTCGCTTCTTGGGAACCAAAGTTGACCATCAACAGGCCGGGCGAAAACGCCATCAAGCCAATCAGGTCGAGATTTCGGACGCTCCACAGCCGGCTGAATTTGAAATAGAGCGCGATCAGCAACAGCGACGCGAGATAAACCCAGGTCGTCGGATTGACCGGCTCGTAATTTTTGAGAAATTCACCCATGAAACTGTTTCGTTAAACTGCCCGAGATAAAAACGTCTGTAATTCGACTACCAAACATCGTGGGAAATCGGCTGCGTCTCGACGGAGAGTCGCCTCCGCAGGTACTTGGGCCGTCTTAACCACCGCGCCCGGCGTTCGACTTTCCCCTTGAAGAATACGCGGTTTAGCCAGGTTTTCAAGGACCGGAGCAGCAGGACCGACAGGGCAATCGTACCAATAATCACAGTTTACTCGGAATGGTGGTGGTTTGGTGAGGGGTTACCTTGTAGGTCAGGTACCCCGTACCTGACAATCGAAACGGACTTCAACCGATCAATGGGTTCAACTCTCGATTGTCGGGTACGGAATACACTCGCCCCACATCAGTACCCGTCCCGGCACCGACTGTCACACGAATTTTCTACAAAATCGCCAGCCGCTCACGAGCTTCATCCGCCCACGGCGTTTCCGGCGATAAATCCAGAAAAGTTCGCCAATGCACATCGGCGGCGGGACGTTGATTCAGATCGTCCAAAGCGCGGGCTAAATGATAATGGACGTCAGCATATTCCGAATGAAACGCCAATGCCCCTTGAAAGGCTGCGACCCCCAACTCCAATTGCCCCTGCTCGACCAAAACACAACCCAAATTTGCGCGAGCCTCGACATAATCTTCGTTCAACTCAATCGCCATGTAGTATCGCTCTCGCGATCCGGAAATGTCACCCAGCCGATACAACAGTTCCGCCAGGAGAAAACAAACCTCCGCCGATGGTCCACCGGCGGCCATTGCGGCGCGGTACATCTCGGCCGCTTCGGGCAGTTGCTCCGCATCCTCCAATTCAACCGCCATCTTGAGAATCTCGTTCGCTGTGGCGACGTTGTCCGCTCGAACGTTTTCACCTTTGCCTGAACGATTCGGTGCCAACGCCAAAATATGTCGAGACGACTCGGTCGTGAGCGAACCCTGTTCGTTCGCGGAAGTGGCGTCGCGTTCATCCTCTTCAAAGTCGAAGCGAAGTTGTCCGCCCGTTTCCGAAAGTCCTTCCGGTTGTCGGACCAACAGCCGCTTCCCCTCGATCACGATTGGCAATTCCGCCAGCGGTCGCTGAACGTGTGGAAACAGCCGCTGCACCTCCACCAGTTGTTTTTCAATCGCCCGCAGTGAAACGCCCGCCGCGAGCAATTCCTGAATCCGCCGCCCGGTTGCCACTTCGCGAAAATCGAAATAGGGGAGTCGGCGAACTTCTCGCACCGCTCGGATCAAACCCTTCCGTTGCCAACCGCGAACTTGCGAGACCGAAATGCCGAGCAGTTCCGCCAGCATGGCGGGCGTGTAAAGCTGCTGCAAATGCTGCTCGCCGTCAAAAAGGCCTAGGCGTCTCCACAGGTCCGTTTCGGTCAGGATTTCGATTCGCCCGGCGTCCACAGCCGCACGGGTTGTTTCGTCCAGTTGTTCCCGCACGGCGTTCAGCCCGCCGGAAGCGAGATTTTGTTCGCCGGCCACGATCCAGGTCGCCGTCGCATCGGGCCGCTCTAAGACGACCGCGCTCTTCGCAAGGAGCAATTCCGTCGCCTGCTGTCGAGTCATGCTCGCCAGTCGGCCGACGACGGCAATGCGCTGTCCCGTTACGGTTCCTTCCAACAGATGAGCGGTCATAGATTCCGATACTTGAAGAACATACCGTTTCACAATAATCGGTTAGCCTCGCCGCGCAAGCGAAGCGAAGCGATACCTATCTTCGTTTTGTATTCTGCCATTTGGCTTTCGCGTTCACCGACTAATGTTCGTGAACGCCCTCCAAATACGTATATCCCTGCAAGCCCTCTTCATAAAACCGGGCGAAGCGGCCAGCTTCTTCATAATCTATCCGTCCCTCGCGAACGGCAAGCTCGACAGAATCGCGGAGTTGGCGGATGAGCGACTCTGGCTCGAACTCGACATAATCGAGCACCTCGCGAACGGTATCTCCCTTGATGACCGCCTCTAACACGACCTCGCCCTTGTCGTCGAGGCTCACGTGAACGGCGTTCGTGTCACCGTACAAATTGTGCAAGTCGCCGAGAATTTCCTGATAGGCACCGATCAAAAACGCACCGAGATAATAGGGCTTGCCATCGAACGCATGGAGCGGAAGGGTCCGCTTCACATCGCGACGGTCGATGAACTGGTCAATTTTCCCGTCGGAGTCGCACGTAATATCGCCCAACACGGCGGGTCGCGTCGGCCTTTCGTTTAAGCGATGGATCGGCAGGACGGGAAACAATTGCTTGATCGCCCAACTGTCAGGGATCGATTGAAACAACGAAAAATTGCAGAAGTATGTGTCAGAGAGCATCGAGTCCAGCCCTTCCAACTCTTCCGGAAAAAACTCCAGCGACTTGGCCAAGCGTTGAATTTTTCGACAGACAGCAAAGTACACATTCTCCGCCATACTCCGCTGATCGAGTGGCAAGTACCCACCCGTGAATAAATTGTTCGCCATCTCGAACGCCTGTTGAGCGTCGTGATACGACTCCAAGATATTACGGGCATTCACATTTTGATACGCCTCCATCAAGTCGACGAGAGGCTGTTCGGCTTCTTCCGGCAATTTCGGTGGCAGGTCGTTTTCGCCCTGACCAGAAACTCCCAGTACACTGAAGACGAGCGCACTGTGATAGGCGACGACGGCCCGACCACTTTCGGAAATGATCGACGGATGCTTGACGCCGACTTCGTCGCAAACGTGCTGGGCGTGATAGATCACGTCGTTGGCGTATTCTTGCAGCGTGTAGTTCGCACTCGATTCAAAATTCGTTTGCGAGCCGTCGTAATCGACACCCAATCCACCACCCACATCGAGGAATTCTAATCCCGCCCCGCGCTTAACAAGTTCCGCATACACGCGGACCGCTTCGTTCAAGGCCCCCTTGATATGCCGGATGTTCGTGATCTGACTCCCTTGATGAAAATGGAGCAGCTTGAAACAGTCCTCCATTCCCACCGCTTTCAATTCTTCCAAGCCGCGAAGTAACTCGGTCACGGTGAGACCAAACTTCGAGCGATATCCGCCCGACGATTGCCACCGGCCGGAGCCGCGAGCGGCGAGCTTGACCCGCATTCCGATTTTTGGCCGAACGCCGATTTTCTTGGCCATGTCGAGAATCAGTTTTAGCTCGGTGTACTTTTCCACGACGGGGATGATGTTCCGCCCAATCTTGTGGGCAAGCATGGCCGCTTCGATGAACTCGGCATCTTTGAACCCGTTGCAAATGATTGGCGTATCGTTCGACGCCATTGCGATCACTGCGAGGAGTTCGGGCTTGCTGCCCGCCTCAAGACCGAAGTGATACGGCTTGCCAAATTGGAGGACTTCCTCGACGACCTGTCGCTGTTGATTGACCTTGATCGGATAGACGCAACAATAACCGCCGTTGTACTTATGTTCGGCAATGGCGGCCTGAAACGCGCCGTGAATCTCGCCGAGTCGATGTTTGAGTATCTCACCAAAGCGAATCAAGATCGGCAGATCAATCCCCCGCATTTGCAAGCGGTCGATCAATTGCTTCAGGTCAATCGCCCGGGCGGTATCCTTGGTCGGGTGGACGCACAAGTGTCCTTCTGGATTGATGGAAAAATAACCATTTCCCCACCGTTTGACCTCGTACAGTTCCGACGCATCCACAATCGACCACGGCTGAGCCTCGAGTTCGGCCATCCCCAGAATCTCCGACAAAGGACGAGTAAGCAAAAAGAGCAAGCTAGCGATTTTATCGCGATTTCCCCTTCACGCAAATAGGCCGGTGAAGAATTTCGTATTAGCTCGCACCGCTTCGCGAGGCAACTGGTGGAAAAGTGCTCAGTTTTGCGTTAAATATCCCAACCATCAGGCGTTTTGTTTCCGAACGTCCCTTGCACTTCGTCCCTCCGGCGAGCCAGAAGCGTCAGTGATCGGAACCTCCCTCTCGTCTCCCTTCTCACAAAAACTCCCCGTCGTACAAAAGTTCTCTAAGTCTCATTTTCCTGTTTCTGTACGCAGGTGGCAACGGTTGGTTCCAACCG
>JAYUFG010000205.1:0-5692 GCA_043738845.1 Planctomycetaceae bacterium | reverse complement strand
GGTAAATGCGACCTGTCGCTCATGATCGACGATTTGTCGCCAAAAACTCAACTCAGGTCAATCGCAATGTTGCAATTTTTATGGTACGGGCCATAGTTACGCAGGCGATGCGCACCCATCCATTCTTTTTGAAGGAGTTCGCCTAAGATTGTCGATTATCATGAGCGAACATGCGCGGCGGGTGCGTGAACCGAAGATATTCTCGACGATTTTTCAACGATGGTATGCGGCGGAACGAAAGTTTCTTTTCCCTTCGATCAAATACTCGCAATCGCAAATAATTTCGCTCTGGAAAAACATCCCGCGACTTGGTGGTGGGTACTGTCCATCTGTTTGGAACAAAATCCTTCATTGCGGAGGGAGTGATCGACTACCTTCCCATCTTGGGAGTGGTGCATTGGTATTTTACCAAGAAGCAGCTCAATACTATGTGAAGGCTTCTGGGAAAGTACCGTACTTCAAAAAGAACGGGAAAGTTTGCGCACCTCCCCACGGACGATTTGTGGATTGCGCGGGCGAGCAATCCCCGATTCTTGTGGCGATTCTGAGCAGCTCGCTTTTCTATCTGTGGTATCAGGCAATCTCAGACTGTTATCACCTAAGCGATGCCGTTGTTCAGGCTTTCCCATGCCCACGCTCGGTGTTAGCCGATTCAACATTGCGAACGCTTGGAAGGCGTCTGGAAACTGAGCTTCATAAGAACGCAAAAATCGTGAAGATTTCAACCACCAAAGGCGAAGAGATCGCTTATGCGGCATTCAATTGTCAGGCATCAAAGTCGATAAACGACGAGATTGATGATGTTCTCGGTCGTCAGTTTGGCCTATCGAATGAGGAATTGGATTACGTGATTAACTTCGAAGTCAAGTATCGGATGGGTGCTGAAGCAAGCGAGGATGTAGAATGAGTAATTTACAAATTGGGACCGCAATTCGGACCCGCCAAATTCTCGAAGACCTCGAAGCTGTGCGAGAAAATCTCCTCGCGCTCTCCGACGACATCTGGCTCTCCATCGACCACAATGATCCTCGGTCGCTGGACGAAGGGGTCGAATTCAAGCGGGCTTACAACGCAAAGGCTGCCGCCTTCGATCAGGTCGCCAGCGAACTTTCCGCCCTCATCCAACAGTACACCAGCGTCCGCCTCGAAGCCGACGAGCAGACTGGGCAAGACAACCGCGAACAGAACGAACGGATCGTCCAGGAACTCAACCGCGAACAGCCCCACACGCTCGCCGAGGATTTCACGTACAAGCGACCTCACGGATTCATTCTCGACGGGCAGGGAACCGCCGGCGTTACCACCTGGCAGCGCGTTTTTGAGTTGGTATGTAGCTCGCTCCTGCGCCGCGATGGTTCGCGGTTTCGCGGATTGATCGATCATCCCGATTTCGTTTCCAACCGGGGCCATCGCAGCGTCACAACCGACCGGATCGAACTTCGCAAGGCGCTAGACATCGGCGACGGGCTGTTCGTCGAGAGCAACCTCTCGGCCAACGGCATCCGCGACGCGATCCGCAGCCTGCTCTCGGTCTTCGACATTCCGTCCGACCGCCTCCAACTCTTCCTCCGCCAAGACCGCGACGCCGGGAGGGAATCGCAATAGGAAATGAGCGATTACTAACTGCCTTTTCGTTTTGCTCGATTGGTCACGAATCGAAGATGTCGTGGCCTCCCACCACGCAAAACGCCACATTTGATTTCCCCCAATCGAATCAACACGGAACAAGCAATGAGTGACGAATTTGACGAAGAAGAAGACGAAGAGGACTCGGACTCTGAGGACGACGAGGGAGGATCAAATCTCTACCTCTTGAAGGAACAGGATCGTGGGATCCTCAACGCTGCTATTCTGCTCGTGGAGAAGCTCATCCGCTCGAAGCTAATCCGCCCGGCGCAGGTTGTCTCAGTGGGGAAAGTGCTGCATGTTCTTCGACGCCTGCCATTCACGTCGTCACCGATGGAAGTCTATCTCTCGCTGTCCAGCCGCGAACGCGAATTCGGGCCGCACAAAATCATGCACTCCTGGACAATTGAGATAAGTGAGCAATCCCTCGGCATTTCGTCCGGCGGTGGATTTTGGCGACCCTCGACCGGCGGAGACAGCTTTACGTGCATGAGGTGGCGCGCGTATCCAGGAAGCCCGGCAGAGTTCAGCAACTACCTGTACAGTCTGCGAATAGTCGATGACGCGCAACCGTTTGATGTCGAGGTCGCGGAGATTGATTTTTCGGAGCCAGGCTATACTCTCCGAATCACCGACGAAGACAATCCGTTGCTCGAGGAAGACGAAGAGGTCGAAACGGAGGAATGAACACCCCCTGCCACGGCGAATCGGGACGCACGGAACTGCACGAAAATGAAATCTTTGGCGCTGTCTTGCCAACTCTTGCCCTAACGTGATTCCAAGGTGACAGGCGGAACGACAGGCGGGGGTTTCGGCATGGGGGATTATTTTTGTGAAGACTGAGCAGGGACAGGTGCGAACGGAATGGTGACGTTCACCACGGGCGGCGACTTGGACAAGATCGTGGATACAATAGTGGTAATCACGGCGACTGCCAGGCCACCAATTGAAACAGCCAATGTCAGCCGCTGGTGACGGCGGTTCTTCTCAGCTTCTTCGGCTTGCCTTTTTTGGTGATCTATTTCGTCGAGAGATTCCTTATGCTCTTTTGGCGTAAAGCCCTGATGCCAAGGGGTGAATTTTTCGCACATCCGGTGCGTCTCAAAAAACCTAACTCGTCTTTTTGGCGTTTCTTCCGTGCTGTCGCGGGTTTCGTTTTGAAAAGACGTGAGCATGTGAAAGCAGGCGGGGTGCTCTTCGTAAAGCGGATAAAGCGGCTGGTTGCCTGCCAGCTTCATTGGCAAGCACCCCAGTCTGGCACAGGTCCGCTTCGCACTCCACTAGCTCACGCGAATCCTTGTGCCGCATTGTCAGGAATCCGCAGTCTGCACATCGCACTGATTCGGCCAAGATGGTTTCTCCTTGTTGAGCGTTAGTAAGTCATTCTGGGCTATTTTTGTCCGTTTTGACAAGCAAACTTCAGTTTTGGCACAGTATTTGCGCGTCAACCTTGAATGGCACGCTAAGTGCATTTTTGGCAGTTGGTCTTGCGGCGTTTGCCTAAATCAAGGACAACCACGGCCCCTTTTCAAGGCAGGTTTTTATGGACGATCTAACATTGACCGAACGGCTTGAATCACTTGGGCAGCAAACCTATCCGCTGGAAATAAACGAAGATACGGCGGATGCGTTGGTTGAATGCATCCGCCGTATCATGAAGGCCGTCCCCGATGACGATCTGGTTTATGTTCGTGCTGACTACGATCTAGCCGTATCAGCACTTTGTCACCCATCGCCGATGCGAGATGTTAACGCCGAGTGAGGGACGACAAACGCTGAAATTCGCTCACGGACACATTGGTTTCTAGCCAGGCGGTAACCACACAAACCAACTGCCCATCACACTTCGCGGCATTGTTTTCCCATTGCAACGGCTGGAGATTGCTCAGCACATCGCTGCCGCCCTTTGACAATGGAATGATGTGGTCGATTTCCCATCCAAAGCGAACTTGCCGATCTCCGAAACACGACCAGGTAATCCATGCGCCGCATTTGTCCAGGCGGAAGCGATTCGGGTCGTATCCGGGCACGATCTTCCCCTTGTTCCAAACTGCTGACTTCTGCTCATGGGTCCATTCCATAACACACTTCTCCTAAACAACGAGACAGCCAGCACATATTTTCAGCGCAGGCGAATGTAAAAAGGAGGATTTGGCCCAGAGGGGGCGGAGGTTGCAAGACACACCGTCACATCCGTGCAAAAAGACTCCAACTAGGTGTAGTGTACAAAAATTCTAGCAGAAATGCAAAGACCCCAGAGAAAATTTCTCCAGGGTCTCTTCGGGTGTGTCTTGCGTCTGTCTTTGTACCATGCCCTTGTTAGTCGTACAAGTGAAAATTTTCACAAACCAGCATTGGCTGCGTTTTCTAGCATTTCTTTCAAGCTCCAAACGTGGTCGGTCAATCCACTCGCCATTGCTGGCGACTGGCCTTTTAGCGTTTCGTGCTTGCGGGCGAAGTTGTACCACGCGACGAAGATCGCTTGCATCGCCGTATGGTGCTTTAGGCTCTTGCAGGGGCCGTTACTCTCTTCCGTGTGTAGTACGGCTATTTGCGTAATGCCTGCTGCCTCTTAACCAACACGCTTTTCTAGGTAAAATGGTCCCGTCGGGTGTCGCGAGCGGTGGCCACTGTTCGCGACGAAAGTGGTCCCGGCGGTGGTGGCGAATCGCCTTTCGTGCGCCCTTCCGCCGTGACCGGCCCGGCTTCACGGAAGGAATCTCTATGTCGTCGTCGGATCATTTCTCGTTCGCCGATTTGGCAGAGAAAATCAAACGGGTCGTCGATCAACAAAGTGCCAGCGAAATCTTCGCTGCGCGGATTCGCGAATGGGACGCCGGGTGGTTCGCGTGTTCTCGGGCACGAAGGGAATGGGGCGAGCGAGTTGCGGAACACGGAAAGGCCGTCTACGCGAATCGCGAATTCTACGTACCGACCGCCGAACCGCCTCGGCCGGGTTGGGCTTTTGCTTTTAATTACTTGGACGAGGCCGACCACGCAGCCCGTCATTCACGGTTTCATTGGCTCCCGCCCGTATTGCTGCCGGACAACGAGCCGGAATTCATTTTTCCATTCGACCATGATCGAACGACCGCACTGACGCTAAATGAAAAATACGTCATCTTAGCCGCGATCCACGATCATTATGGACCGGGTTTTCAACGACTGAATCCTTTCGATGGGCAAGACACGGTGCATGTCGAAAAGGGCATTGCAACCGACGACCCGCTGATTGTTGCCGAATTTCGCTCTGGCTTCGCGTTCAAATGGTTCTTGGATGACTTGAAGAACAAGCCACCGGAACATCCCCAGCACTGGCTGGCGATATTGGAAGGGGAAGTTGTACCGGATATTGAGAACATTAAGGTGACAATGGACCAATCGTCGAATGTGAATTCATCGGCGGCTGTCGGTCCCGTCTCCATTATCGAACACGTCCGATACATCGAAACCGTTCGCGACGAGGTGCATTTCGCCGCCGATTGCAAACGAAACATGCTCGAACGCGGCTACGGCAACGACACTATTTCACAAACGATTCGTGGGATCAAGTGGAGCGAAGCGAAGGAACGCGCGGAGCAAATAACGGAACTACCACTTGCCATTGTGGAAAAAGTTATCCGCGTACTTCGCCGAGAACTATCGAGCGGAACGATAGAACAAATCGACAATCTATTAACGCCCACCGTTCACGAATTGCGAGACGCATTGGAAAATGCACGCGAGGACGGACAAACAAGTAACGCGACAAACGGGGACGCAAAGAAAAATCTTGCTGACCTCCAACCGGCTGATCGGAAGGCCTACTTCTCTTTTTTGTACGCTGAGGCCAAAAAAAATGTGCGACTGGAGGATCGCGAAGCGTATGAATACCTGAAGACTGAGGGGATTTCGATTGAAGGACATGAACTTGGAGAGTTGAGTGATTACGTCCTCCCGACGTTTGCTACATGGGCGAAGCAATTGCGGGGCCTGTCCGGATTTTTGTGTCAACGGGTTTGGGTACGTTATTTGCTACGTGCGCCGGGCATCCGCTCCTCGTAGGCGATGGCGAAGTGGTTGAGGG
>JAYUFG010000204.1:0-15318 GCA_043738845.1 Planctomycetaceae bacterium | reverse complement strand
CGACAATTTTCAAGTGACAAAATCGTGAGCGAAGGACTTCAGTCCGAGCAACGATTTTTCCCCGAACCTACCGGCTTGCAGCCGGTAGTAGTTCAGTTGCCGTTTATGATGGGCGTCGGCGTTGTCCTCTCCGGTGCGGTTGTGGTGATAACGCTCGGGCGAAGGATCGAACGGGGCCAATTCTTCCAACCACTTTTTGTAGTCGCGCTGCAAACCCGGCTCGTCGTCGTTGATAAACACGCTGGCCGTGATGTGCATCGCATTCACGAGACACAGGCCTTCTCTCACGCCGCTCTGCTTCACGGCGGCTTCGACATCCGCCGTGATGTTCACAAAGTCCATCCGGGCAGGGACATTCATTGAGAGATAAACGGTATGGGAACGCATGGAGGTTTATTTCGACCTACAGACTGGTTGAAGTAACAAATTCGAGTCGTTCGTACAAAAACACCGTCCCTCTTTTCTCCCTTACCTTTTCTTCTTTTCTCTCGTATCTCTGGGGCTAACTTCTTCGTGGCCTTCGGGTTTCGGTCTGAACCACATCGAAATCCGTCTGACCAACAAAACTAAGAAAATTAGCCATAGAGATAAAAGAGAAGGGGTACGAAAAGTGATCTTGGCGCGTTTTGATGCAAAGTTGCAAAAATGGGTTTCAAATTTGATAGGGTCATTGTAACCAATGGTGGTGAAAAACTCATCGCCAGCGGTGAAAAACGTGCCAGGAGATGCGACAAAACGTTACGATTGGCCTGGAAAACCACGGGAAATGGACTGAATTTCGTACTCCCACCTTTGGCACACAAGATGCTCCGCAATAGGTCGGGCGTCGTTCTAGACGACAGAGTTCGTCGAATTTAGAACGACTTCATCGCGAAAATAACTCCCGCCCCGTCGCCTTACAACTTGCCAAACCAGGAGCCAATTCATGTTCCGTTACGCATCAAAATCAAAATTTCATCGGCCCGGTTTTACACTCGTCGAGTTGCTTGTCGTCATTGCGATTATCGTTGGGCTGATGGCGTTGATATTGCCTGCGGTGCTGAAGGCTCGCGAGGCTGGCCGCTCGACGCAGTGCCAATCGAATCTACACCAACTCTATCTTGGCCTGAACCAATACGAGACCCTCAACAAGCATTACCCACCGTATCGCATCGAAGACCCGAGCGTGTTTAATAAGTGGGGCGTGCAGCGACCGCGGTGGCAATGGTTGCTGTCCGAATTGCTCGGTCGCCCGGTGCAAAATCCCGACGCACTGTTGGCGGCGGGAACAGGCGACCGAACTTTCACCGATGTGCCGCTCGACAATGAAATTTTCTTCGACCCGACGTTGCCCGATCAAACGTCAATTCGGAATGGGGCTTACGGATACAATTTCCAGTATCTGGGCAACAGTCGAAATATGGTCGATGGCGATTTGACGACGCCAATGCTGAACTATCCCGTTCGTACGATCGCCGATACGGCCCGCACGATTGCGTTCGGCGATAGTCGCGGCGGTGATACTCCGCACGGTGGGCACTCGATGACACTTGATCCGCCGCATATGCGCAAACGACCGGACGGCAAAACGGTTGATTCTCCATCGCCGTCGCGAATGGCGGGCTTTGATCCTTATGGCCCCGACGAGACGGGCACCGATATTCAAGTTTATTTTTCGCCTGCTGAAGCGCGGCACAATGGTTTGGCGAATGTGGTGTTTCTGGATGGGCATATCGCGAGCATGTCGCTGGAGGATTTGGGTTACGTGGTGCAGAATAATGTGGCACTGCCGCAGAAAACGGCACTTCCGTGGGGCAGTAATGCGTTGTGGACCGGCCAAGGACGGGATGAAACGTCGCCGAACTTCGGCCGATAATTCGTTTTCAGTCGTAGCTCTCAGTCGTTGTCGTAGGTCAGGTCTGTGGCCTGACAGCGGTTCCGACAATTGTCAGGCCACAGGCCTGACCTACAATCTTCGATGCCGCATTAACTCACCGATTGCAGATACTGGTTTGTCCAACATGGTTGTACGAAATACGAGGGATTTTAGCCGCCGAGTTCGCCGAGGGCACAGAGGAAGAATTGAAGATTACGTTGCAGAGTCGATTGCCCATGCCACTACCCTTCAAATTCTCTCGTATCTCTGCGTCCTCGGCGGCTAATTCTTCTTCTTCGTCGATCATACGATTGAATCTGACGAACCGGTAAATAGAAAGCGAAACATGGAATACGTCGAATCCAAACGTGAAGTGCAGGTCGTTTGCCCGCGTTGTAATTCCACCGGATACGTCCCCTGGGACCGTTTGGACCGCGTCCTTCAATGTGCCCAGTGCGAGAGTTGGTATAGGCTCGATTCGCTCGCGAAAATGATTGAGATTTCTCCGCCCGATAGTAAGTTGTCGGTCTCGGTGCGAACATCATTTTCTGATTGGCGAGTCCATGACGTGACCGTTCGCCGACAATTGTCGCCAGCGGTTCGGTGGCGAAGTTCTTGGCGAAGGTTGGATCTGATCAAATGGGTTTCGGGACTGTCGGGCGTTCAAAGTGTGTCTTTCCTGGGTGGCGGTGTGGCGTTTGTTATTTTGGTCGGCTGGCTGATGACAGGGATGCTCTCGGCCGCTACGGAAACGTCGCTGCCGCCGTTGCCTGTTGCGCTTGAGGATCGCGCGCCGTTGCTGGCGAAAGCGTGGTTGGCGAAAGACCTTCCGCAGATGTTGCGATTGACGGAGCCTGCTCGGGATCGGGAACTGCGGCGTTGGCTAGCGAGTACTCAGGCTCCTTTGGTGAAAGACTTAACTTCGTCCGCTACTGTAGAGGTCGCCAGTGTTGAACGCGGCAAAGGGGACGCGAAAGTCTCGGTGCGAATTAGTCAATTGAACGGGTCGGGCAGTCAGGCGGACGCGATGCTCCGTCAGACCTGGGTACAACGCGATGGAACGTGGTATTTTTTGCCGAGTGCGCCGCCGACAAAGAAGGTTCGAACGCGAGGATAGGAATTGCGGAGAATTTTTGGGAAACAGGCAGGCGGACGGTCGTACACGTGGCGTCTCGTGGCGTTTAAGAAGCGGCGACACGCCGGTTGAAAAAGTGGGCACAAATTGAACACCCGAAGGGCTCCCGCCCGTGGACGGGCTGGCTAAGCGGGGACGGGCTAAGCACATTCAATCGGGAACTGTTTTTCTTAACGCAGTAGCGGCGAGTTTTGGTATCATGGGAATGTTCTCACATTCCAACCCTTTCGCCCTCAAATCGCACCGTCTGTTCCATGAGCCGCTCTAAAGTTTTCGTTACTCGCCGTATTCCGGAAATTGGCCTCCATAAAATCCTTGCCGCTTGCGTGGCTGAAGTTTGGCCAGAGCAAATGCCGCCGCCGTATGACGTTATTAAGGACAAGGCAGCCGATTGCGAAGGACTTCTAACGCTCCTTACGGATCGCATTGATGTCGAATTATTGTCAGCTTGTCCGAAGCTGAAGGTCGTGAGCAACTTCGCCGTCGGCTACAACAACATCGACGTGGCGGCCGCAACGGCGCGAGGAATTGCTGTCGGCAATACGCCCGACGTCTTGACGGAAGCGACCGCCGATATGGCATTCGCGCTGTTGATTGGCGCGGCGCGGCGGCTCGTCGAATCGCACAACTACGCGGCCGCTGGTCACTGGAAAACGTGGGAGCCGCTGGGACACATTGGGCAAGACCTGCTGGGAAAAACAGTCGGCGTCGTCGGGTTGGGACGGATTGGTCACGCCTTTGCGAAACGATGTCGCGGCGGCTTTGACATGAATATTCTCTATTGCAATCGGCGACCGAACGAACAGGCCGAGCGAGAACTCGGTGCGAAGCGAGTTTCGTTCGATGAACTCTTGGCCCAGTCCGATTTTATCTCGGTTCATTCCGATCTGAACGATTCCACGCGGGGGATGTTCAACGCCGCCACTTTTGCCAAGATGAAACCGACGGCTGTGTTTGTGAATACGGCCCGCGGTGGTGTCGTCGTGCAAAAAGACTTAGTCGAGGCATTGCAGAAGGGGACGATTTTCGCCGCTGGTCTCGACGTGACCGATCCTGAGCCGCCCGACGTTAATGATCCGTTGCTCAAACTTCCGAACGCCATCGTGGTCCCGCACATTGCGAGTGCGACGGTCAAGAGTCGCAACGGCGTCGCCGACATCGCCGCCGACAATTTGCTGGCCGGACTGCGCGGAGAACCACTACGAGCTTGGGTCAATCCGCAAATGACATCGCGGCGGAAATAGGTTGGCGAAATCAGCGGCATTTTCGCCCCTACATTTTTCGCAAGCGACCGTTTATACTTTTTCGCTTGGTTGGCCGTTTTATTTAGCTGACATTCTATCTATTCTATTCGGGAAACGATTCCATGACCGCCGTTTTGCAAACCGCTTTGACCCACTTGCCCGTCCGCCGGGGAAAAGTTCGCGACGTGTACGATCTGGGCCAGCAACTGTTGCTCGTCAGTACCGACCGGATCAGTGCGTTCGATTGGGTTCTTCCGTCGGGAATACCCGACAAGGGAAGCGTCCTCACACAACTTTCCGCTTGGTGGTTTGATTATCTCAAAGAGCCGAACCACATGCTCTCGACAAATGTTCGCGACTTTGGACTGCCCGCCGATGTCGATCCGGCAACTTACATCGGTCGCAGTATGTTGGTGCGGAAGACAAAAGTCGTGCCGATTGAATGTGTCGTGCGGGGTTATCTGTCGGGGTCCGGCTGGAAGGAATATCAGAAAACGGAATCGGTGTGCGGCGTGAAGTTGCCCGCCGGGTTGAAGGAAAGTGACAAGCTGGCCGAGCCGATCTTCACGCCCGCGACCAAGGAGGAAGAAGGACACGACATCAACATCTCGTTCGAGCGCATGGTCGAGATCGTCGGTTTCAAAACATCGGACGAACTGCGGCGACGGAGTTTGGACATTTATCGTCGCGGAGCCGAATATGCCTTAACGCGGGGGATTATCATTGCCGACACAAAATTCGAATGGGGAATGGTTGATGATGAGTTGATTTTGATTGACGAAGTCCTCACGCCCGACAGTTCGCGATTTTGGCCCGCCGATAAATATCAGCCGGGCCGAGGTCAAGCGTCGTTCGACAAACAGTTCGTTCGCGATTGGTTGGAAACGACGACGTGGGACAAGAACAGTCCGGCTCCTGCCCTCCCGGCCGACGTGATCGCCAACACGCGGGCGAAGTACATCGAGGCCTTCGAGCGAATTACCGGTTTGTCGTTTCCGGGGAAATAGAGCGGAAACCGGTTGGAAAGCGCTGGTTATTTTGCGATGGCGTTTTCGTCGAGTTCCAAGCGGATGTAATCGTATAGGACGCCTTCGACCCAGTTGCGACCCGTGTTGGTCAGTTGCAGGACGTTGGTGCCCGGTTTCAAAAGTGAGGCGTCGAAGGGAACGCTGCGCTCGAACCAATAGCCGCGAATTCCGTCGCGGTGCATGACGCCCGTGTCGGGCATGACGCCGGTGTTGCCCGCCGCTTTTCCATTCACGGCCACGTCGATCCCGCCGCGACCGCGACTTCCGGCGAAGGCGAGCCGCAACGTGGCTTTGCCTTGGGCTTGGTCCGGAACTTCGAAGTTAATAGACCACGTCGTCGGCGAGGCTTGATTTCCTTCGATGTGGGGCGGCTGAACGTAATTCCAATCGTTGCGAGGGTCACTCTTGCCAATCGTGAAATTAACATCGTGCGGAAACTCTTTGGGGTAGTCGTAGAAGAGTCCCCACTGCCAATAGTGATCTCCGTGTTTGAACTCTTCGGCGGTCCGGTTGGGGACGCCGATCTCCCACAGCGGCCGACCGTTGCGAACAGGTATCCAAACAAGTTGTCCTAAGTCGGTCGTCTTGCCTGCGGTGATGGTAACATTCGCCTGACTGAATTCACCGAGGACACCATCGGCAAAGGCGTACAACGTGTAGGTACCCGGCCGGATGTTGCGGATCGTGAATTTTCCAGCGTCATCGGCGTGGGTCCAAAACTGATAGTGCTTACTGTCACGTTGCCAATCAATGAGCGATTCTCCACCGCGCCCGCCGCCGTCGGTTGATTTATAACTGGGCAAGGCCAGCCCAACCTGCATTTTGCTCGCCACCAATTTCGGAGCCAGCGGATCGCGAACGACGATGCTTCCCGTCGCGGTTCCACGGTCGTCGGCGGCGGGACAATTCGCATCGGCCGCCCAGGCATACGGCCAGGCCTTTTGCTCCGCGCGGCCTTTGTCTTGGGCTTCTTTCATCATTTGGTCGGGCGTCTCGGCCGAATTGCAATAAATCAGAAACGGGCCAAACTGTTTGGTCCAACTTTCATTTTCGGCGACGACGAGCGAACTTCCTCCGTAATGACTTCCATGAAACATGTTGAGGAGCGTGGGCAAACCGCCGGGATTCACGTCGAGGTGGCCCGTCAGTTCCAACTTGGTCGGTCCGCCAGCAAGATATTCGATGTTCGGATTGATGAGCCAGACGCCGATTTTTTTCTTGGTACTGATCCAACCATAGGCGGGCGCGTCGGCCATAATCACCGAGTAGTCGTATTTATGTTCAGCCCGTCCGGCGTAGGTTCCCGTCTTGATCCGCCGCACTTCTTTCAGCGCGAGGGCTTCTCCTTGGTCCCACTCCTTTCCACTGGGCATGGGCACCATGCGATTGGCATCAATGGCCAGAAAATCGAACAGGTCGCCGTTCAGCTTGGAAACCCAGCGGGCTTCGCCCACGCTGAAGCGGGGATAGGTTGCTTTGTGTTCCCAAAGTGCCGTCGCGTACAAACCGGCATCGCTGCGGCCGAGTGTGTATTGAAACGTCACGTCGCAGGGAAGGCAGGGGCGATTTCCTTCGGGTACAAACTTGCAAATGACACTGGCGTGCTCGCCGCCATTCTTGGTCGGATCGAGACGGACTTCGGCCGATTGCTGGCTGCCGAAATTGGCGATATCGCCCGACACTGCGCGGCCAACCTGTGACCAGTATCCACGGGTCATCACGGTTTGTTCTTGGTAGCGAATTGAAAATGTCCCGGAGCGTTTGTCAATTCGAGCGGAGATAATTCCGTTGGCGAGTGTGAACGAGGTGCCGTCGTCGGAAAGGGTTACGGGGGGATCGGCAGCGAAGGCCTGGAGCGAAAAAAATGTTAGACATAGAGTCGCGATGAATAACGTGATAACGTGACGAACGGTATGTGGAGTTTGGATCATGGTGGAATGCTGGTGAGGGAGCGCGGGCGATCACAAGAAATCGAAGGGAATTACCCCACGATACACTATGGCGCAGCGCGTTTCCAGCAAAATGCGACTTACCGTGGTTGCGGCGGTCGATACCCCATAATGGCACTGTCGCGGTCATCGTAGCAGGGAAGACCGCCATCGAGACGACATGTTTTAATGACCTGTTCATTTTGGGCAGAGAGTCCGACCAAGCGGAGCATTCCGTCGTGCAAATGAACTCGCTTGCTGAGGAGGATCAATTGTCCGAGCAAGTAACTATGCAACAGAGGGATTTCGTCCATCTCCAAGACAACGCGATAGGTGAGGCTTTGTTCGAGCAGTTGCCAGACGCTGTCGGCGAGCGGGGGAATCTCGACCGGTTCGCCCTTCGGTGGATGGACTTTCACAAACAGCCAATCGGGGCCACGGTCCACATCAATTGTCCAGCCAGGAGAAATCGTGAGCATGGTCGTCGTTCCTTCAACGAAAGGTCAGGGGAAGAAATTCGGGTGGGCACCCACTACTTTCAATCTACCGTTGCGGTGAAATAAAAGTAAAGCAAATTGTCGAAAAACATTCGGAAAGTTGTGTTTTTCGACTCGCGCAAACTGCTAGCAGTGTCTCGCTTAAATGGCCTTGCTAGCAGGTAAAAACGATACAAACGTCGGGGATTTAACGCCTTTACCCCCCTTTCCAACTGTCCGGCGAACCGCGATACTGACATCCAGCGTTCCAGGTTCATTATCTACGCGGTCGGCACTGGAACCGTTCGCCTATCGGCAATTTTTTTGACTCGATTACAAGTTTTGAAAGGAATAGATCATGTCGCGTTCCGGTGCTGTCACATTCAAAGGCAACCCACTCACCCTGGCTGGCGAAGCTGTCAAGGTTGGCCAAGCTGCTCCTGATTTCACGCTGCACGCTTTTGAGAATGGCTCGATGAACGCGATTAAACCGGCCGACTTGAAAGGGAAGCCGACGATTATTAGCGTTGTCCCTTCGCTCGATACTGCCGTCTGTCAGAAGCAAACCAAACGGTTCAACGAGGAGTTGGGCAGTTTGGGCGACAAGATCAATGCCCTGACGGTGAGTCTGGACCTGCCCTTCGCGATGAATCGTTTTTGCGGCGCGGAGAACATCAAGAGCATTCGTTCGGCGAGCGACTATCAAGACCGCACGTTCGGCAAGAACTGGGGCATGTTGATCGAGGAATTGAAAATTCTTGCCCGGGGAACATTCGTTCTCGACGCCAACGGTTTGGTCGTCTACGCGGAACAGGTTAAGGAAGTTGCCGAAGAACCAAACTATGAAGCCGCACTGACGGTGTTAAAAGGACTGGTCAAGTAAACGGACCCGACTTTGGATTGACGAATTTCGCAACGAATTAACCAGTTTGCCAGTCATTCATCAGTTTGCCGGGATTGGATTCGTACAATTTCTCTTGGAATTGTTCAACGGAGTGCTATGAATCTTGTGAAACAACGCCAATAAATGCCTTCTCCCGACGAATAGGAAATAGGACGAAGATACCATTAGAATTGTTGTCCTCGCGTGGCAACAACCTCGGTGGCAAAACATCGAACGGAGCAGCCTGTATGACCGATCCGAACGAAAATCACGATCCGGTGGCGGAAATTGGTCCCCGGATCATCGCCGCTGTGTTTGGGATAACGTTTGGCGGAATCGGGCTTTCCGTAATGGGTTTCATGTGGAACCAAGAGCCGGGATTCGGCGACCCGCCCGTCTTCTTCAAGGTTTTCGCGACGCTGATCGCGATTCCGTTTGTCGCGTTTGGGGCAATGGCCTTGTACGGCGCGTTCACTGGCAAAGGAATGATCCCTGGTTCGCAATTGGAAGCACTGCAAAAACGGTTTGGGCAAGACCGCGATGTCGGAAGCGACTCGCCGGATACTGCCCCGCAATACACGTGTCCCAATTGCAGTGCGCCGCTGTCCGGTCACGACGAAGTTTCTCCGCACGGCGATGTGAAGTGTTCGCACTGCAATGCGTGGTTTAATGTGCATGGGAAGTAGACTGTGCCCCTCACCGCGTGGACGTGGCGGCTAAGCGATCACCGACGCCGTTTGAGGCGGCCAAGCGATGCAAATTTTGGCCGCTTAGCCCGGTCGTCCACGACCGGAGAACTGTTTGTAAGACGCGGCGGCTAAGCGATCGGTCTATCCCGATTGAAACGGGAACGAGAACAAAAAGTTCCATAGGCTGCGGCGATAATCGGCTTTGCCGGAGAGGTGGGCCGTCCACATCTTTGAGATCGTCTTGTGACAGAACCAGCCGCCGTGACGCGATTGTTCCAGAGCGTACTCCATCCGGTCACGGAGGATCGTTCGCAACCAAGTCGCTTGCGGAACGCCAAAGCCCTTCTTCGGTTTCTTCAGAAGTTCGGCGGGTAGTGATTGCTTGGCAATTTGTCGCAAGAGATACTTTCCCTTGCCATTGCGATAAATCAAATCGGCGGGAAGGTTTGCCAGTGTGGCTGTAAGATTTGGATCGAGCAGCGGAGCGCGAACTTCGAGCGAGTGCATCATGCTCGCGCGATCAACCTTCGTGAGAATGCAGCATTCCAAATAGGTTTTGACCCAGGTTTGAATTTGCGCGTGAACCTCGCCGAGCGATTTTGCTTTGAGAAACGCTCGTCGGGTCGGCTCTAAAATTGCGTCTGGATCAACCTGTCGGGCGAGATCGGGGTGCATGGCCTGCGGAATCGACGGCACGGGAAAGCTGGCCATCCAGCCCTGAATTCTCTCGGGCGGCTTGTGCAATAACCCCTGCGCGAAGTGACGAGCCTTAAACCGCGTTGACATATTCGATGCGCTCACGGGGGCGAGCCGTTCGGCAGCCTTGGCCGCCCAATACCAAATTCGCCGGGGCAAAACTCGTTCCATGCGTCGCGCCGGTTGCCACGCCCGAAAGGGATCGTAACCTGCCTGAAGTTCGTCCGCTCCATCTCCTCCGAGTGCGACCGTCACATGCTGACGGGCAAAGCGACACAGAAACGACGTTGGCAAAATGCTGGGGTCGGCGAAAGGTTCTGAGAGCGTGTCCCACACATAGTCGAGTTCCCGTTCCAAGTCGCCCGCCTTGATGACGGCAACGTGATGCTCGGACCGAATCGTATCGGCCATGAGTTGCGCCGACCAACGTTCATCGTAGGATGGATCATCGAAGCCGATGGTGAAGGTTCGCAAAGTGTCGTCGGGACGAATCGCTCGCCAAGCGGCGGCCAAAATCGAACTGTCCAATCCGCCGCTGAGAAACAATCCAACCGGCACATCACTCCGCAACCGCAACTCAAGTGCCTGTGCGATTTCGTGTTCGACCCGCTCTTTGGCATCGGCTTCGGAAATGGGCGACGGTGCTGGTTCAAAGTCCCAGTATTGTCCCTGGCCAAGTTGCTTTCCCTCCGGATCGACTTCGAGCCAGCAACCCGCCGGAAGTTTTTTTATCCCCTGATAAACGGTCTCTTCATCGGGCATTCCGTCATAGGCCAGATAACGGGCGACCCCGAGCGGATTGGTCGGCGGCGGCCCGCCGGGCATCCGATGAAAAACTCGCAACTCGGAAGCAAAGGCAAAGACTCGACTGCCATCATCCAAGCGCACCTTGCCATAAAACAACGGCTTTTTTCCCCACCGGTCGCGCGCAAGCAAGAGCTTTTTCTCGGCGGGACGATACCAAGCGAACGCGAACATGCCGTTGAATCGCGACAGGACTTCGACGCCCCACATTTCCAACGCCTCAATCAAGACGGCTGTATCAAACCGGCGATCCACCGGCCGACCGCGGGCTTCAAGCTGATCGGCAATTTCCAGATAGTTGTAAATTTCGCCGTTGAACGTGATCACCGACCGACCGGAGCGGCTGATCATTGGCTGACGACCGTTATCGTCGAGTCCAATAATCGCGAGACGGCGATGTCCCAAAGAAAGTTCGGGAGAATCCCAGCGGCCTTCGGCGTCGGGTCCACGGTGGGCCATCGTCCCGACCAGTTTCTGGACGAGTTCCGAACCGCGCGGTCCACTAATTCCGATGATTCCGCACATGACGTTTTACAATTCTTAATTTTTTAGCCGTTTGAAGCGAGGTGGAATTATTGCGCTCAAACAGCCCGAAGGGCTGAGATTTTTCAGCCCAGGGCAACGCCCTGGGTAACGAAACCACCCCAAACATTCACGCCCCACCGGGGCAAAATAAAACGAATTTCGCCCTTTCAGGTCTTGAACGACCATGACCGCCAGATTCCCCAGGGCGTTGCCCTGGGCTGAAAAACGTACGCCTTTCAGGCGAATGATTCATATCCGGCCGATCAGGTACGGGGTACCTGACCTACGAATTCTCACGCAACTTTCTTAAGCCGATGTGGTTGTTTGATTTCCTGACTATCGAGCGTTGATTTCACAATGTACGGCTTCACTTGCCGCGAGTCATAATGAACGCGAATCAACACCTCCGCCAGGATGCCAAAAAACAACGAGCAAATTGCACCCAGGAAAAAGGTTCCTGCCAAGGCTGGCAACGGCGTTTGCACGAAGCTGCTTTGATAGTCGATCCCAACCATTCGCAGCCAACCCAACTTGAAGACAATCATCAGACTGAACGTCGCACCCATCGCGAGCATGAACAGCACCGCCATCTGGCCGAAAAAGTGCATCGGCCGATTGTAATAGCGGGTCATAAAGCGAATCAAAAACAAATCGAGAAAGACTTTGAAGATGCGGCGGCTGCCGTATTTGCTCATGCCCGTCGTTCGTGGTCGATGATCGACTTCAAGTTCGCCCACCTTGGCACCCAGTGTGGACATGTACAGCGGAATGAAGCGGTGCATTTCGCCGTAAAGATCGAGTTCTTTCAAAATTGTCGCGTTGTACGCTTTCAAGGTGCAGCCGTAGTCGTGCAGATAAACGCCGGAAATGCGACCGATCAACCGGTTCGCGACGCGGCTGGGAATTTTGCGAAGTGTTTTGTCTTTGCGTTTTTTCCGCCAACCGCTCACAACGTCGAGTTGTTTATCTTCCATTTCTTGCAGCAAACGCGGGATGTCGGCCGGGTTGTTCTGACCATCGGCATCGAGGGGGAAAATTACGTTCCCTTCAGCGGCGTCGAAACCGGCGGACATGGCGGCCGTTTGGCCAAAATTGCGGCGGAAGAACACCACTCGCGTGCGAAACGGGGAATCCGCCGCGTTTTCCACTAGCTCTGACAAGACGTCGCGAGATCCATCTCGGGAGTTATCGTCGACGTAAATAATTTCCGCCGAGCGATTCAGCATTTGCAAAACGGCCCGAATTTCGGCGTCCAATTGCGGCAGGGCGTCTTCCTCGTTGTAGACGGGAACGACGATGGAGAGTTCAGGTTTCATAATAGATCGAAAGTCTCCTGTGCCACGCGGCGTTGAGTTTGGGACGAAGTCGGATGGGCGTCGATCCGATCGACACAAATGCCCCAACTCATCCCGCGACTATGTTCCAGATCGCGAATCGACCAGCCGTTCATACGGACCATTTCTTCGGTTTCCGCCTGGGTCATGTAGTAAGCGACTGGGGCTACCAATTGATCAAACACAATCACGTGCATCTTACGAAACGTAAACGGTGCGAGCCAGCGCATGTACGCAGCAAACGGGAGCCGCTGACCCAAGCCAGGCAAGCGATACAACGTTCGCGCTGCGAACCAAACGGGAATCGTCAGAACCCAGCTAAGAATTTTAAGCAGACGCAAACTCATGATTGACGTAAACCGACGAAGTGCGTTGATAAGCGGTACAACGAAACGCCCCCCCTCTTTGCCATACACCCAGACTTGAAACCAACCGCCAGTTCGCACCTTGGGGGCGAGCGCGGCAAAGCCACGCCTTGGTTCCGGAACATGATGCAATACACCGAGTGAATAGGCACAATCAAAGGCTGAATCTTTTAGCGGAGGATGGTAAATATCCCCCTGCACAATGCACACGTTTTCCAAATGCCGCGTGTTGGCAAAGGCCGCATCGACCGCATGGCCCAGGTCCATTCCAACCAAACGATTTACCCCGTGCCGGGCGGCGATCGTCGCATGTCGCCCCATTCCGCAACCAGCATCGAGAACCGTTTGCCCCGCCAAATCGTTAAAGCTCTGCGGGCGCAACCACGTTGCCATACTCGCCTCTTCTTCGGCCACGTCAAAATCGGAGAACTCATTCCACTCAAAGCCAAATCGCGCGGCCGTGTTATCGCGGACTTCATGCCGCTGCGCCGATTCTGGCAGAAGCCGCGGCACACCGTTTTCAATCAGAAACGAGCGACTACATCCCGTGCATAGCAGGCTGCCCGAGAGAATATGTCCGTCCGACTCGACGGGTTCAAAATGCTCCTTGGCCAAGTTGTGCCCACAGGATGGACAAGCCAGCAGGTCTAAAAATGTCGTGCGCACGAAATACTCCAAGATATGTTTTGCTTACGGTGGGATACTTGCCAAACGACATTTCGGGCTAATCTTTTCCCTTTTGGCAAACTGCCAAGATGGAAACGCCAAACGGTGGTCGCAACTTCGCGGCGGTTTGCACGTCAAAACGAAAAACATTCGTGAACAACCAGTTCATCACCGGTGAATTTACGTCGTTTTCGCTCCGCAAGGGAACGTGAAAAAGGTTCAATAGTTTCCGCGCCACAAATATCGGCAGGAAAAGTAAATAATTGAAATAATAACTCGCCGCCACTTTCCAACCCGCCTCTTGCACCCGTTCTCGCAGCGGTCCCAACCGATAACGCCGTTTATGTTCGGCAACTTCGTCTTGGTCCCCACAACGACTTGAACGCGGGCACGGTCACGAGTGCGGTGCCGCCGGGCCGAACGACCCGCAACACCTCCCTCAGGGCGGCCAGGTCATCGTCCACATGTTCAATAATGTCGGTGGCCAGTACCAAATCAAACGAATTGTCGGCGAAGGGAAGCTCGCAAATGTTTCCTTTGCGAACGTCGGGAAAACCTTTTGATTTGCAGTATCGAATCGCGTCGTCATTGAGATCAACGCCGGTCACGTTGGAATAGCCGAGATCGCGGAGCATTCGCAAATTGGTCCCGGTACTGGTGCCCACGTCAAGAATTGCGGCCTCTTTCGCCAGGGTCAGGTCGCGAATCACTCCGCCAAAGAGTCGCCGTCGTCCGACGAACCACCAGTGTTTTTCTTCGACCTCGGCTTCGCAGGCAAATGTATCCGACTTCATAACAAGCTCGCAGGAGATGCCGTCGCCGCGCGCACGGCGAGAGCGAAGCAATTTAGGGTGAGACAAATGGCGCAGGGGAGAATTTGTATCGCCGATTGCGAATCTCGTCTACGTGAATTCATCCGGTGGGCGATGCTAGCAATGCTATCGTACCTGAATGCCCCGTCGAGTTTTGGGACATGTTAAGGAGTTGACCCAAATTAACTTCCCGATGTAGTTTTTGTTGCATCGAGTGTTTGCCATTATTCCACTTCGCTTGCGCGGCTAACCGCCGATTGCGAAACCGCGAATATAATTCAGGCCGAATCCTAATCGTCCATCTGCATCGGCAAAATCTCGTCGCGGTTCGCGCGATACCATTCGACCGAGCGGCGAAGTCCTTCTTCAATCGTCACGGTGGGCACCCATTTCAAATGGGTCTGGGCTTTTTTAACATCCGCCCAGGTGGCGGGAACATCAGCCGGATGGCTCGGGTGCCAGCGAATAATCGGCGATTTGCCGACCAATCGCGAGATTTCGTCGATAATGAAGTTCAATTTTACCGGGCGGTCGCCACCCAAATTGAACACTTCGTATCCGACCGTTTGAATTGCCGCGACCGTCCCACGCGCAATGTCCTCGACAAACGTAAAGTCGCGTTCTTGCAGTCCGTCACCAAAAACGTCAATCGGCTCACCCTCCGCAATTTTTCGCACGAAGCGAAACACACTCATATCGGGCCGACCGGCGGGACCATACACGGTGAAGTAACGCAAGATTGTTACATCCAGTCCGTGCAAATGATGGTAGGTAAACGTGAGTGCTTCTGCACCTTTTTTCGAGGCGGCATACGGCGACAGGGGACGGTTTGTGTCTGTATCCTCGCGAAAGGGAACCGGATTGTTGCCTCCGTAGAG
>JAYUFG010000203.1:0-15329 GCA_043738845.1 Planctomycetaceae bacterium | reverse complement strand
TTCGATAAGTCCCATTGCTCCCAATGAAGTTCCACAATTCGGTCCTTGATTACCGGTCGAAACTCTAAATATGGGAATTGTGATTGACAAATCGAACGAAAACTATCCGACAAGCACACTCCACAAAAATATGGGAATGTAATCGGTGGCAGAAAAGGCCCGGTTCGATCTAGCCTCGAACACCCCAAATGCTCATCGAACCCTCCCATCCCTCTAACAAGTACATCTCCATAATCACCCCAAAGTTCGCGAGTTTTTAACGCAAAAAATCGAGTTTCAGAGGAGGGGTGCATTGTAATTTTCCCGGCGTTGAGAGAACTAAGGAGGACGGGAGTTGTTTTATTCGACTCGCTGACCACTTTCGTTCTTTCGTTTAGAACTCAATCTCTTGCCGATCTTGGCTCAGTTCCGAATTGGGAAATATCGACCGGGCCGTGGGGAGATCGACCGGGTCGTCGGTGGCGTCGAGCGGATTGACGTGGACCAGGACGAGTCGCTGCACGCCGCAGCGTTTCGCAACCTTTGCCACGGCCGTTATGCAACTGTGACCCGTCAGCTTGGCATGGGCCGAAAACTCGTCCTTGAAATTGCATTCATGCAGTAGCAGGTCAACGCCACGAATGTGTTCGTCGTAGAGTGGTTCATCGGTCGCGGTCGTGTCGGTGACATAGGCCAGCGAATGGCCCGGCCAATCGAGACGAAAGCCGAGCGATCCGCCCGGATGAGCCAACGGAAAGTACGTCAGCGTTCCACCGCCGGGAAGTTCCAGCGGGCCAGCCAACGGTCGAAACTCGCAGGGAAGTTTCACGGGAAAGAGAACATCCGACAGCAAGTGTTGTTCGATCATCGCCAGCTTGTGTTCGTCGCCATGCACGGTCACTCGCCGCATCGGTCGCTCGTGCAGGACATCCAGCAAATAGGTCAGCCCCACGACGTGATCGAGATGACCATGCGAGAGAAAAATATCGAGCGTATCGGTTTGCAGATAATCACGAACGCGATAGAAGCCGGTGCCCGCGTCCAACACGACACCAAGTTCCGGCAGCATGAAACAGGCCGTCTGTCGGCGGTCGTTGGGGTGATAACCGGTCGTTCCCAGCAGAACCAGTTTCATGGAATGCGCGTTGGCTGGGGATAAAGTGGGACGTTGGTTGGGCATCGAAGCGACGCCGTTTTCGATGAACGCCGAACTTCACTCTAGCGTGGTTTGAAGAGCTTATCCAGTCCCTTGTTTAGCTGCTCGCCGAGGGCGTCCTTCGCCGCACCCTTCAACACGGTGCCCGTAAGCTGCGTAATCGAACCCTTATCCACGACCGGTTTGGAAAGTGTCCCACGTAACGGCAACTGCAACGTCTGCCCCTTCAGTTGGGCCGAGAATTGATCCTGACCGACGAGTTGATTGGGAATGGGCATCTCGATCATGATGTCGAGCGTCTCGTCAAAGCCGACGGAGCCGCTCGAACGAATCGTGAAATTGCCCGCTTGCATCACGAGTCCTTGGTGATAGACCCGATGATTGGCGACCCGATACTCGACGTTCTGTTCCTTCATCGTGAGAACCGCTTGTTCCGACAGCTTGGATGGTTGATGGCGAACGAGGGCTTCGATTTCGGCCGCAAATCCCAGATACGTTTTTGCCAAGGAGCCGGGTGCCACTTGCAAGGAGTGAATGACCAAATGACCAGCGGCGTCCGCACCCGACGGGTCGGCCAGTGGAATCGTCGCGCCGTTCGTATCGAGGGACATGGTCCCTTCGCACTGCGTCGATTCGGCAACGAGTGGTGCGACAAACTTTAGGCCCGTGCTGCATAACTCCGGCGTGACTCGCACTTTTTCCAAAATTGGCCCCTTGGGCAACAGAATGTTGGCCGCAGTGTCGGTGAGTTGGAACTGCGGAGCGAGGATCATTCGCCCTTCCATGATCTTCATGTCGATTGGCTGCAACTGCGGCTGTCCTTTGGACATGGCCCCGGAAAATTCTGCGGTGCCAATTTGCAAACCGTACAGGTCGGCACCCTTCCAACCAAAGCGAGCTTGGGCCTCGCACGTTTTCCAAATCGGAACTTGCGTCGTCGTCGCAGAGGCGGGCGTCACTCTAGCACCACCCGGCAGCGTTCCCGATCCGTCCGACGTGGCGAGTGAGTTGACCGCCGTCCCGCCCGACAAAGGTCCGCGAAACGCGAATTGCAGAGCATCTTGTCCGACCAGTTGCACACCTTTGCCAAGATACGGCCACAGCAGCGGCGTCAGTTTTTCGAGGTCGTAATCGACCTTGCCCGTGATATCTACCGATTGTTGCTTGGACAAGCCGTTGATCGCTCCGGCGATTTGCACATGCAGTTTTTCCGAAGCGAGATCGAGCGTTTCAATTTTAAGAGAGTCGCTGGAACGATCCACGCCCGCGACTGCCTTGACCACGAGTTGAGCATCTTGCCACGATGGCCTCCGCAAATTTGCGTCGGGCGAGTTGGCCAGTGCCACGTCCCACATCGCGACGTTTTCAAGCGTGGCATCAACTTTGGCGGACGAGACCGTTTGCTGGGCGTCGAATTGGGCTTGGCCCTTCAGTGCCCCAACAAATTGATACTTGGCTTGCGGATTTCCCAATAAACGCTGCAAACGGTTGATGTCTCCGCGAAAGGCGACCGTGCCCGCCGCGACGGGCGGACCGGCGGCGGCGAGTTGCACGCTGACATTGTCCGAATCTGCCGACAAAGTTTCCGTTTGCAATTTCAGATTGGCGATTTGCAATTTCTGCGGTTTCGACTCCCAGCGTGCGGCGGCATTCAATTGAGCCGACGGTTCATCGAGGGCGAGCGTGCCCGCCGAACGGACTTGTTGGGCTGATACAGCGATTTGAGTGCAGTCGATTCCGGCGTCGGTCATTTGAGCGGTTACATTCGCGACGGCTGTTTCGGCGGCGAGATTCAAACTGGGCGTCGCGAACTGAAACTTCTCCAATTGGGCGGCGAACTGGCCACCCATCCCGGCGGTCGCGTCCCGTTTGAAATCGACGTAGGCTCGCCCGCGACCCGCCACGCGAAACTGTCCCAGGTCCACGAACTTTTCCAACTCGCTCATCAACAGAGCCAAATCACATTCGGCCTGGGCCTTAAAAGCGTCGGGCGTTCCCGTCGCACCCACGGCGGCGAAACTCGACTGCAAGCGAAGGTCGTCAATGACCGGCCCGGTTGCCGAATCGTGGGCCGCGACTTGGGCGACAATCGGCTGGTTCCAAGAAACGACTTTGCCTTGATTGGTCGCGGTGATGTTTTTGATCTCGACATTGCCGGTCAGTTGCGGACCATTCGCGCCCGACTTGTTTTCGCAGGCCAGCGTGATCTCGCCACCCGTGATGTCGGTCCCTTCGCGAATGCGGAGTGTGGCGGGCAAGAGCCTCGCCAGCTTGACGAGATCGACGTGTCCTTGGACGGCGAAGTTCTCGCGGGACATTCCTTTAACGAGGTCTTTGAAAAGTTGCTCGTTCAATGTCGCCGAACCTTGCACTGCCACATCGGCCACGTCACAGGTAACTCGTAACGATTGAATGTTCAGCCGGTCGCCATTGAGCGAAAGCTGACAGGGAACCTGAATGCGTTGCAAGCTGACAGGATCGTGTAGGCTCGGCGCGGCCAGGCCCAGTTGCTCAATGTCGGCTTCACCATTCAACGTGATCGCCAGACTCTTGCCACTGCCGGTCCAAGTTCCCTGCATATTCGCTTGAAACCACCCGGCGATTTGGGCGTTTGGCAATGCCCGACGGACCAGGGCTTGAAACATCGGGAGCGGGATGTTCGCCGCTTGCAGGGAAATTTTGTTTTGGCCAGCCGCAGCATTCACCGGAGCCAATCCACTTGGAGCAATTTCACCCGCTGCTGGTGTTGCGGCCCCGCCAGTCAGATCGGCCGCTTGCAAATCTATCGCCAACTTGCCCCGAGTTTCTTTCAGCGGGATCGAGCAGTCGGCTTTGACAAGAAGCGGTTGCGGTTCGTTCGGATCGAGCGAGGCGGCAACGTTGATCTGTTCAAACACCCATTCTTGTTGAACGGTCTCGTCGTGGATCGTGACCTTGGCGTTGCGGAGATCAAGTCCCACGCTCGGCGGCGTAGATGCAGACTTGCTCACGTCAGCAGGTGTTACGGCCGGTTGGGCGTTCGTCTTTTGCAACCAGTTCGCGAAAATGTCTTCGACATTACTCCCGTTCTCGCGAAGGTAGACGTGGACCTCAGCACCTTCAACCGTGAACTTGCCGGGCTGCGTTGGACTAAGGGCCAATTTGTAAACCGCCGTATCGCCAGAAAGGCTCGGAATTTTGATGAACGGTCGTCCTTCGGCATCGCGGATTTCCAGATTCTCCACCGAGACCGGTGCAAACCAGCCAACCGACAGACCACTCATGTCGATGTCGCCGTGCAGATTGAGCGCGGTCCGGGCGACAAAATTTCGCAGGGGCGTGTAGCCAATAATGTACGGCGCGGCCGCCACCAGAATGAGCAGCAGGAACGTCAATCGGACCAGGGCGCGAATTGGTCGAAAGCCCCGCTTCTTTTCGGCCGGGTTACTTTTTGACGTCGCGCTGGTGTACGTCACGTCGGAAGATTTTTTGTCCTTCTTATCGACAACCTTTTCCAACGGCAGGACGGTCTTTTTATTGGCGGGCACAGACATGACAACTTCCTCCAGGCACAAAAAACCGGTCTTACGATATTCGGTTAGCCGCGACGCGCAGCGGAGCGAAGCAACGCGGTAGGGAATCTCCGGGCGGGGATTCTATCGCGATTGAGAAAACGAGGCCAGAGCGAAAGCTGGGCGGTTTTGCCGTGCTTTTCGGATGAAATCACCAGATTGCAAGAGAATTCTCACAATGGAGCGAAATCTCGGGGAAACTCCAAAATCTCTGGACGTTTGGCAAATGCGCGATGGCGGTTGATTTTCGCCCCCTCGCCCGCCGCGAAAGATTCAGATGAAATCTCGCTGCGCGAAACCCCTTCTGAAGGGCAGGGATTTCATGATTCGGAATTCCTGATAGGATTCCATTTTTCCAATCTGTTTTGAAGGGAGTCGATTAGTATGAAGCCTGTCGAAAATGAAACGCTGGTTCGCCAACTGAACTGGCGATATGCCACCAAGAAGTTTGATCCTGCGAAAAAAATCTCTGCCGCCGATTGGCAGACGCTCGAACAGTCGCTCGTGCTTTCGCCATCGTCGTACGGATTACAGCCGTGGAAGTTCTTCGTTGTGGATGACCCGGCGATCCGGGCGAAACTGCACCCACACGCCTGGAACCAACCGCAGATTATCGAGGCGTCGCATCTGGTTGTGTTCGCGATCAAGAGTAATCTAAACGCGACCGACGTCGAGCGGTACATTGCCCGCATGGCCGATGTTCGCGGTGTCTCGGCGGCGTCGCTTGACGGATTGAAACAGATGATCGTCGGTTCGGTGGAAAAACCGGGAGCGGTCGAGTGGGCCACGCGACAGGTTTACATCGCGCTCGGTATGTTTCTCTCGGCGGCCGCGCTGGTTGGAATTGACGCTTGTCCAATGGAAGGTTTTGTCCCAGAGAAATTCGACGAAACGCTCGGTCTCACTAAGCTGGGTTACTCGTCCGTCGTCTTGGCCACGGCCGGTTATCGTTCCGCCGACGACAAATACGGCTCGCTCCCCAAGGTGCGATTCAAACACGAAGAGGTCGTCACTCACATCGGCTAAGGATTCGGCACGAATTAACTTCCCGGTCACGTAAAAGTCGGTTAGCAGCGACCGGGTACCCGCTTGCGGGTGGTGGAGCGTGAATGGAACACGGCACGAACCGCTCACAGCAAAAAACTAAATCGGGAAGTTATTTCGAGCCAATTCCTAACGGACAACAATCATCGATGTTGCCCACCGGAGATTATGCGATCACGTCGCGCCGCGAATGAACTTTTCGACGCGGTCCAAACCGGCCGAGATCGTTTCCAGACTCGTCGCAAAACTAAGCCGCGCGTAACCTTCCGCACCAAAGGCCGAACCCATCACGGTCGCGACGTTTTGTTGATCTAACAAGGCCAAGCACCATTCAGCCGAGTTGGTGATTTTCTGCCCACCGTAGGTCTTGTTGAGATGGGCCTTGATATTGATGAACGCATAAAACGCGCCCGCCATTTCGGGACACGACAGTCCGGGGATTTTCGCCAACCGCTCGCGGACAAATTCGCGACGTTTGGCAAATTCTTTCAGCATTTCGCCAACGCACTCTTGCGGACCCGTCACGGCGGCCAGGGCGGCGTATTGACTCACGCTGCATGGGTTCGACGTTTGCTGACTTTGCAAATCGGCCATCGCTTTGGAAATATGTTTCGGCGCGAGAGTCCAACCAATTCGCCAGCCCGTCATCGCATAGGCTTTACTCACGCCGTTGACGACAATCGTTCGCTCTCGCAAATTAGGCCGCACGGTCGGAAAGCTGACAAAGCGATGCTGGCCATACACCAGCCGTTCGTAAATCTCATCGGTGATGACAATCAGATTCTTCTCAATCGCGATATCGGCCAACTGACCCAACTCGTCGGGCGTGTACATGCTGCCCGTCGGATTGGAGGGAGAGCAGAGCAACAGGATTTTCGAGTTCGCAGAGAGAGCGGCCCGAAGTTGAGCAGGTGTAAGTTTGAACTCGTCCTCTTGCCGCGTTTGGACAATCACCGGCTTGGCACCGGTCAACTTCACAAGCTCGGCATAGCTGACCCAATAGGGGGCGGGAATCACGACTTCGTCGCCCGGGTTGCAAAGAGTTGCAAAAACATTGTGGAGTGAATGCTTGGCCCCGTTGGAGACGACAACCTCTTCTGGCGTGTAGGCGATTCCATGCGCGGCTTGATATTGCTTCGCAATCGCGACGCGAAGTTCGGGAATTCCGTGCGAGACGGTGTAGTGCGTGTGACCGTTTTGCATGGCGGCAACGGCCGCATCGCAAATGTGTTGCGGTGTGGTAAAGTCAGGTTCTCCGACGCTGAAGTCGAAGACCTTTTTTCCATCGGCTGTTAGTTTTTTAGCCTTGGCCGCCATTGCCAAGGTCGCAGATGGTTCAAGGTTCGAGACAACTTTCGAGACGGCGGGGAACATGCTGCGACTCCACTTACGGCAAGGTTATAGTAGGTCAGGCATGTAGCCTGACAAAACTTTTTGATAATCGTTGATCAAGGCGAGCCGGAGGGCGTTAGCCCCCGGTGTTCCTGAATTCCGCCAACGGTTTGGCAACTCCCACAACGGTTTGGCAACTCCCACCGGGGGCTAACGCCCTCCGGCTCGCCATTCGAAACGCCCGTTTGCGGCAAAACACGTCCTTGACTCGCAACCGCCGGGAATCGACAATCATATAAGGTAAGCGGATCGAATCCAAGTGGATGCCACAGGTCGCACGTAGTCGCCGCCGGAGCGATGTGCCATTGCCGCAGTAGCGGCGTGCAAACAGTACACATCTTGTGGTTGGATGAATAGCTTCCCCCCGCCTGTTGGCACTTCGCAGATGGATCGCGAAGAAGCACCTCCGGCAATCGCTGTCGCCGGTTTGGACCTCACTTTTATCCACCGCAGAAATACCCCAGGGATCATTCTCGCTATGTCGCGTCAGAAAATCGGAATTTGGTTGATCGGTGCCAAGGGTGGAGTCGCCGCCACGGCCATCACGGGCTTGATCGCTTTGAAAAAAGGCTTCATTGGCAATGCGGGACTCGTAAGCCAACTTCCTCAGTTCGCTCCGCTCCATTTGACCGACTGGAAAAACTTTATCGTCGGGGGGCACGAAATCCGCGACGTCAGTCTGTTCGACGAAGCGATGAACATGCACAGCGTCAGCAATGCCATCGACGCGAACATCCTCGTCAAATGCCGCAATGAACTGACCGCTATCGACAAAAACATTCGGCCGGGGACGATTCTCAACGTCGGCCCGACAATTGAAAAATACGCCAGCGAAGAAATTCGCAAGATCAAAGAAACGCCGAAGGAAGCCATCGCCCGCATTCAAGCCGACATCAAAGCCTTCGCTGCCGCCAACAAACTCGATCATGTCGTCGTGGTGAATGTCTCTTCGACCGAGCCAACGATTGACACAAGTGCGTTGCCGGAGCGGTGGAAGGAATTGAGTGCGCTGCTCGACAAGCCCGCCAAATGTCCTTTGCCCGCCAGTTCGCTGTACGCGATTGCAACCTTCGAGCTGGGCTACTCCTTTTTGAACTTCACGCCATCGCTCGGTGCGTCGCCCGCCGCAATTCAAGAATTGGCGTTGGAGCGTAAGGCCCGTCACATGGGCTACGACGGCAAGACCGGCGAAACTTTGCTCAAGAGCGTGTTGGCTCCGATGTTCGCCAAACGTAATCTCGAAGTGATGAGTTGGGTTGGACACAATATCTTTGGCAACATGGACGGCAAGGTTCTCGACGATCCGACCAATAAAAAGAGTAAGGTCACGAGCAAGGACCGCCTGCTCGGACAAATTCTTGGTTACGCTCCGCAAACGCTGGTCAGCATCGAGTACATCGAGAGCATGGGCGACTGGAAAACAGCCTGGGACCATATTCACTTCCGGGGTTTTCTCGGCACGCCAATGACCATGCAATTCATTTGGCAAGGTTGCGATTCGCTCCTCGCCGCGCCGCTCGTCCTCGACTTGGTCCGCTTTACGGAGCGGGCTTGGCGACATGGCGACACGGGCATTCTGGCCTTTCTGGCCTGCTTCTTTAAAAGCCCTCTCGGCACCACCGACCACGACTTCGGCCGACAGTTCGAAGTGCTGGAAAAGTGGAGCGAACGGGTGGCGGGACCGACAGAATAAAAATTTCACTACATTTATAAAGCCGCGACCGTTGGTCGCGAGGTGGATGCGGTTGTTCCGCGTTGCTACCCATCCCGACGTGATAAAGACATACCCGTGCTAAAGCACGGGCCTATTACCCGCTTCGCGGGAAACGCCGTTGAAGCGGCGTCAACTTGTACACGCGGCGTCTCGCCGCTTCTATAACGCGGCGAGTCGCCGCGAGTACAAGGGAACGAGGTCGCATAACGCCGGTGGCTCGGTTGGCTTGCAATCTGGGGCGAAGCCAAGTGGTCGGCGTTCTCGTTCCGCTCCACCGTCATCATCCTCTTGAGCGTTCGATTTCTTGCCAAATACGGCTCAAAGGAACCTCAAGTGCCTTGGCCAATTGCTCCGCAATCCGGATGCTAACCTGGACTTTTCCCAGTTCGATTGCGCTGACATAGGTCCGGTGGATTCCCGCCTTTTCGGCGAAATTCTCTTGCGATATCCGCAGTTTTAGCCGTCGGCGTCGGACCTCGGTTCCGAAGGATTTCTCGATGGGTTCCATAAGGAGCCAGCGTGCCGTCTTGCAGTCGATTTATCTACAGACGATCTCTTGACATACAATCGTCTACACTTTACCCTTCTACAGTAGGGTCTTGAACTGGCATTGAGTGCATGCACGAAAACATCATCCGCCGGTACTAATGACCGCCTGCTCGGCCGTACTCACGGGGTCGAAATGTGTGTTTCGCACCTGAGAGTCCGGACGGCCTGCGACAACTTCACACCCAAGAGGGGGCTTTCTATGTGGCGAACTGCTTTCGTAACGGCCGTGATTGTTTCTTTGACGACCAGCGTTTTTGCGCAGACAGTGCCCAGCGTCCAACAGCTAACGACCCCCAGTTCACCGTTTCCGGTATTCTCCGGTACCTACAGTGCCGCAAAGAACCTCGACGCGATTCGATCCACCCGGCTTAAAGAATTGACCGTAGAACAAGAGAAGTGGGGAAAAAAATTGAAAGGGCAACGTAGGGAACTCGTAGACCTCGCAAAGTCTCTGGACAAACAAAACTTGGAGGTCAACGACGATCTGGATAAACTAAACGAATTGTGTTACATCCCCGAAACACAGGAATTATGGTCAGCGGCGAAAAAACACTTACCCGACCGACGAGCCGCGAACAAAAAGCTGTACGATGCCAGCAAAGCGGCGGCTGAGGCCATCAATACCGAGTATCTTTCTTTCAAGGAACAAGACCTTAAAAAACAGTATGACGGTATCGACACCATCGCGACCCAATTTGTCGCCTCGGAAAAGTCCTATTTTGAACAGTTTGATAGAGAGTGTCCGCCCTTGGTGCGGGATCGCCCGCCAACGGCGAAATCCGAACCATCAGATGCGGTGAGTATCGATGAGTTTCTCGATCATGCGAATAAATGTTTGAAGACACAAAACTCGTCAGATTTAACAAGCATCCAGAAAGTAACCGCTTTAACCGAAGGGATAAAGTGGTTTGCCGGTAAAAGTTTTTCGGCCGACGCGCGCATCGTTGATGTCCAACCTGACAAGGCCCCATTCTGCGTGGTCGTATTTGAGAACCCTCTGCGATCCAACTCTTTTGATGAAAAGAGATTCGGCTCGAAATCCCCAATGTACTGGAACAATACATCCGTTCGTATGGAGCTATCGAAGGAGGAAACCTTGAACACAAAACCGAACGAAACCGTTAAGTTAGTTCTTTCAAGGATAACTTCTAGTTTTGACGCTGACGCGATCCTGAAAATTGGTGACGACCGACTTCCATACAAAATCTCGCACGCACAAATCAAACACGAACCTTTTACGGCAAAACTTCCCCAGGAAACAGCGATAATAGAGGGAAATCGAAATAATATTGAACCGCGCGAACAGGGTGATTCATTTCCTTTTACACAGCGTCTCAAACCCAAAGATACACCGCCACCTTCGGGAACTACTCCCTTAGGGGATAAGAATAGTGCTACGAGTCCATCGAACACTTCATCTTCGGCACCATCCAAGAATGCAGCGTCACCTCAATCAACAAACATTTCATCGCAAACCAAGTTAAATTCGAGTCCACTATCAACTCCAAGCATTTCCGTTCCGAATTCACCGGAAAAATTGGCGCAAAAACGTGACGCTGAACGGGCTCCAACGGCCACGCGGAGTGCCACGAAAAACGGGAACGAAACTCAATGGGTGGCGATTTTTGCAGTTGGATTGGCGGTATTGGTCGGCATTGGGTTCTTCCTTGTGCGGAATGCCCGCTAAAGCGTGAGATGATGGGGTGATAGTTTATCGCCAGTAACATTTTGAATCGCATCGCCCAAGTCCGTTGAACCGACTTTTCCGCCGTCAGGCGGTAGTAGACCCGTGCTTTAGCACGGGGTCGTCGGGCACCCACCACCGATAAATTTGCCCCACCCGCTTCGCGGGAAACGCCGCTGAAGCGGCGTAACTTGTACAAGCGGCGTCTCGCCGCTTCTATAACGCGGCGAGACGCCGCGAGTACAAGGGAACGAGGTCGCATAACGCCGGTGGCTCGGTTGGCTTGGAAACTGGGGCGAAGCCAAGTGGTCGGGCGTTTTGTCCCGCTGCGTCATTCGTTTTGCTTGGCCGTTCGTGGATGATCGTGTGTATCATCGCCGACGAGTGACGCTTCGTGGAAACCGCATTGTAGCAGGCCCGTTCGAGCAACATTGGTCCCGCGACCCGTCGATGGGCGATGGAGTTCGGCCCATTAGGACGCGCAACGTCGGAGCGTCGGCGGGAAATTGGATGGGGTGGAGTGACGACGTTGAAATGATCGCCTCTTGGCTACGCCATCGGTTGGAAACCAACCGATGCTACCCGCTGCGCCGCGGGTTGCAGAGCAACCGTTGCCACTCGGGGGCTGTGTAGAATAGGATAGTGTCGTCTTAGTTCCCACGGACGTTGTCAACACCAGGAACAATCCAGCCATGTTGCAAAAACTTACTGCCTACGTAACCGTTGTCACCGTGATCGCGATCTCGCTCACCAACCGTGTCGCGCTTTCCGCCGATGACAAAGCCAACCCGACCTGGAGCGATATTTCTACGCCGCTGGTCCAAAAACTGACCGACGAAGGACAGAAAATCGCATGGCCGGGTGCAACCGCAGGCGTGACGGTCGACGGGGCGTCCGGCGATGTGTACATGATCGTGACGGGACAGGGAATTTGGAAATCGACCGACATTGGAAAGTCTTTTGTGCGCGTGGACGGCGGCAAGGTCGGCGGGCGGTGCGAAACCTCGTTCGCGCTGAATTTCGACAGCGGCGGAAAACGGTTGGCCTGCTTTATGCTCGATGGAAAATGTGCCTGGACCGGCGACGCGGGCCAAACCTGGAATTCGTTCACCGACCTGGGCCGCAATTGGGACTATGCCGCCGTTGACTGGTCGAGCGACGGCGTGAAGAACATCTTCGCCGCCCATCACGAATCGGGGGGACAAGTTCTGCTTAGCACCGATAGCGGAAAGAAATGGGACAAACTTTTCAAGGATGCAGAATTCGACAAGACCGGCGGACTGGGCATCTTCAACGAAAAAACGCTCGTCTTCACACACAAGGGAAAAGGGATTCAACGCTCGACCGATGCGGGCGAAACCTGGACCAAGGTTTCTGATCGAGAACCGCTCGGCCGTATCGTTCGCGTGTTTAAGGGAAAGGCATACTGGCTGGCCAAAGAGGGGCTTCTGGTTAGTACCGACGACGGTGTTACCTGGACCGTGCAAGGCCAACCGGTCGAGGCGTCGATTGGGCCGTTCTTCGATGTAAAGAATGACAAGTCGATTGTCGTGGCGGGTACGAAAGGGATTTTCCGGACCAATGATGGCGGCGAGAAGTGGACGCTCGTCACTTTACTTCCGGCGGGCTTTGAGAAAATCCCCAAGGCGGGCTGGTTCACCAATATCGGCTGGGATCCGATCCACGATGTGTACTACACTTCGCTGATGGGGAAGCCGACCTATCGGTTGGAAGGGGCGAAATGAGAACGCCAACCGTGGGCGGAAGTGACGACCCACTGGGCCAACGAAGGTCAGGCCATTTGCTCTCGTTTCTGCAATCGCCCTGCGAATTTTGACAGAAATTTGCATTAGAAATTTTAATGGTAGCGGTTTTTTGCCATAAATCTGCGAGAAAATGCGGTTGTCGGAATCTCGCTAGGCGTCGTTATATTTTTCCGGATCGGAAAAGTTCTCCCAAATTGCTTGAATTATGCTTGGTCGGTGTTATGCTGATAAGCGTCGGCGGAAGACTTTGTTTTACTACTTTTGGCGTTTTACTTCTTTGACAGTTTACTTCTTTGACAGGGGGAACATGATGTTGCAACAGAAATTATGGCATCGAGTGGCGCTGGGATGCGTTGTCGCGGTGGCGATGTTTTTCAGCGGAACTTCTCAAGCGAATGCGTGGTGGCACCACGGTTCGAGCGGTTCGTCCGGCGGTTGGTTCAGCAGCGGCTCGTCCGGTGGCTGGTTTAGTCACGGCTCTTCCGGCGGCTGGCACCATCATCACAGTAGTGGCTCATCGGGTGGGTGGTACAGTTCCGGTAGTGGCGGCTCGTCCGGCGGTTGGTACAGTTATTCGTCGCCAAGTTACGGTGGCTCGACCGGCGGCAGCAGTTGGTCGTCCAGTTACTCGGACGGCTGTAATTCCTGCGCGAGTTCGTATTCCCTTTCCACGCCGATGGAATACAGCACGCCGTACTATCAAGGTTCGGTCAGCCCGATGTACAACGCTCCGGCCGGTAGTGGAGTTCACTTGACACCTGGTCCAGCGACCGATGGTGCTTCTCCGATGGGAGGTCAATTGATGAGCACGGTCCGTTCAATGAACGGGTCGCTCGTCGTCAATGTTCCGGCCGACGCGAAGGTCTTCGTCAACGGTTTGCCGACAACCAGCACCGGTTCGCAAAGGACGTATGTCTCGAAGGGTTTGGTCCCCGGCCAGACGTACACGTATGAAGTTCGTGCCGAAGTCGTTCGTAACGGAAAAACCGTTTCCGACACGAAGAGCGTGAAGCTGACCGCCGGTCAGGAATACGCCGTCGCGTTCAGCCTCGACTCGACAAACGAAAAGGTGGCGACCGAACCGCAAAAGACAAAGCTCACGTTGCACGTCCCCGTCACGGCCAAAGTTACTTTGGCCGGACGCGAAACGAACACGCCGGGCGAAGTCCGCGAGTTCACGACCTCGAAGCTCGCCCCGGGATCAACCTGGGACGACTACACCGTCGTGGTCACGCTCGAACGAAATGGTCAAATGCTAACGAAGGAACAAACAATTTCGCTCCAAGCGGGCGAAAATCGCGAAATGTCGTTTGATTTCGACAGTGCGCAAGTTGCCGCCAACGATGTCGTTTCGACTCGTTAGCCTGCAACCGTTTAGCCGCGCCGCGTAAGCGAAGCGTGCGAAAAACGTCATAAAAACCGCCGAACCCTCCGCCGATCCCAATGATTGGCGGAGGGTTTCTTGTTTTGTAGCAGTTGAGCCGTTTGAAGTGCGACGTTGACGAACACCGTCCGCTGGTTCATTCGCCTGAAAGGCGAACATTTTTCAGCCCTTCGGGCTGTTTTGTACTTGGAATTTTTCCTCACTTCATACGGCTAAACAGTTATAAAAAAGGAAACCTCTATGAAAGGCGTTAAAACAAAAAAAGAGCTATCGCCAAAACAACGCGAAGAACTACTCACAACATTGAAAGCCCGATTTGAGAAAAATATGAACCGCCATAAAGGTCTTGAATGGGCGAAAGTAAAAGCCAAGCTGGAAGCGAATGCCGAAAAACTGTGGTCACTTAATGAAATGGAAAGAACGGGCGGTGAACCAGATGTTGTTGGTCATGATAAAAAGAATGGCGAGTACATTTTTTGATTGTTCAGCGGAAAGTCCGAAAGGCCGCACCAGTGTTTGTTACGACCGTGAAGGACTAAATTCAAGGAAAGAACATAAACCAAAAAATAACGCACTGGATATGGCCGCAGCGATGGGCATTGAGCTTTTGACGGAAGAACAATATCGAGAGTTGCAGAAACTTGGAAATTTCGATACGAAGACATCGAGCTGGTTGAACACACCTGCTGAGATTAGAAAACTAGGCGGTGCCCTCTTTGGTGATCGCCGCTTCGACCATGTCTTTGTGTATCACAACGGTGCGCAGTCGTACTATGGTGCGCGAGCGTTCCGTGGCTCGCTAAGAGTCGGAGCATAAATTATTGTCGCCGTGGCCGGTGAAAATAATCGGAGTGGTCTTCCAAAACCTCCACCTGACGACGTGTACGTGTTGGCCCTTCGCGCTCTTTGTTCCTTCGCGGTGACTCCATTTTACCAAGAAGGAGCAACGTGCGCTAAGGAACGCAAAGGGTTTTCAAGGAGGATCGACCCACTGTTTTGGTCCGATCCGTCGGGGCCTGTAAGAAATCTTGTGTCAGCTAGCAGTAGTAGCTAGAGTACTCAACCCATTTTGACACAGGAGCCGAAAACATGGAAGCTGCATTACGGGCG